>JAFEBB010000088.1 GCA_018266075.1 Deltaproteobacteria bacterium
CTCGAATCGAAAGATCAGACCCCTGAATTTGGTCGGAACGATGGGGTCCACCTCAAACAGAGAGGCGAACCGAGAGACGTCCAGTTGTGGGTTCGCGAACCGCATCGCGACCAGAGCGACCGTCACCACGCCCACTGAGACGAGCGGCCAGGCGATCGCGATTCGCTTCCACGCGCTCGCTGCCGACGGACGCTCGGGCGGCGGACCGACCTCGGGCCATCGCTCCGGAATGCTGCGCCAGAGTGCGTCGGCGATCTCGGCGTCCACCACGAGAGCTGGCCAGCGGTCGGCGAAGCGGAGCGTGGCGCTCGCACCCAGAAAGCGCCCGCGCCGGGTCACCCCGATGACTTCCCAAGGGACGAGGATGGGCCGCTGAAACACAGCGAAGAGCGGCGACAGCTTCAGCCGAAGCCCTGACGCGCATGTCGCGATGGTGAGAATTCCGCCCAGGCTGACGATGCCCAGGCTCCCCGAGAGCCCTTTGAAGCGCGCGACCTCGGGCTCGTCGGCGTGATCCGGAAATCGGCGTCGAAGGGAGATCCACCCCGAGGTCAGTGCGAGCAGTCCGCTCACACCCAGCCAAAGCAGGGGGACGAAGACAAAGATCCAAGCCGGCGGATCGACATGCTGGGCGTGGTGCATCGAAGCTCCTCGCCAAAGCGCACTTCTAACGAGCGTGGCGCTCGCTCGCCCGTCGGCTCCGGACTTGCGAGCGCGAAGCTATTGTCGATCGATGCACGCCAAGCTCTCGATCCTGCCGTTGCTCGCTTCGCTGCTTGCCGCATGCGGTGGAGGCGGCGCCACCTCGACGTCGTCCACGAGCTCGACCGCATCCGCCACGGCGACCGGCACGCAGAGCATGTCGACGACCGGGACAAGTGCGACGTCCACGAGCTCGTCATCGACGACAGGAACCAGCACAGGGTCCTCGAGCGCGTCGTCGACAACGGGAACCAGCTCAACATCCGCGAGCGCGACGTCGACGACGGGGACAAGCAGCACGTCCACGAGCGCGACAGGAACCAGCTCGACGTCCACGACCGCCACCTCAACGAGCGCGAGCTCGTCGACCGGCAGCAGCGCGAGCTCCACGTCTTCGACCAGCTCGACCGGCAGCAGCGGCAGCATCGTCACCTACGGCCAGCCGTACACCGGCGGCGTCTACAACCTCGGGCCCGTCGACTACGCCGAGACGCAGTGGCACAACGCGTGCGCGCCCGCGACCAAGTACGCGCCCGCGATCCAGGTCGAAGAGGGCACGCTGCTCGCGGGCTTGTGGAGCGGCATCCCGAACGTCGCCGGCTTGTGCGACGCGTGCATCACCGTGACCACGGCCCAGGGCCACACCGCGATCCTCCGTGTGGTGACCTATGGCGCCACGAGCACCAACAGCATCGACGTGAGCCCCGAGGCGTACGACCTCCTCAACGCCTCCGAGTACCCGCGCGACATGACCTGGCAGCTCGCCGAGTGCCCGGATACCGGCGTCATCAACTACGAGTTCCAGACCGGCTCCAGCGAATGGTGGACCAGCCTCTGGGTGCGCAACGCGCGCGTGCCTCTCTCGAAGGTGGAGGTCATGAGCCCGAACCACTCGAGCTTCGTGGAGCTCACGCGCGGCAGCGACGGCACACTCACCGATCCGAGCGGCTTCGGCGCGGGCACGTTCACGATTCGCCTCACCGGCATCGACGGCCAGGTCGTCACCGACACGCTCTCGTGGCCTTCGAGCGGAATCGCCGGCGTGACCCTGAACGGTGCAGGCAACTTCCAATAGTGATTTACCCGGAACGCGGAACTCGCTAACTAGTTCTGTACCAGGAGGGCGTATGCGAACTGTCATCTTCTGTACCGTGATTTCCGTGGCGTTGTCGGGCTGCTCGCTCTGCACCATGGGCGGCGACGCCGCGACCGAAGGCATGCGCGCCCAGAACCAGCCGCCTCCGCAGCCGACGCCCACACCCACCGCGCCGCCCATGCAGCCCATGCCCGCGGGCTACGGCGCGATGATGGCCAAGGCCTACACGCAGATGGTGCTCGGGATGGGCTTCGGCATGGGCGCGCTCGCCCAGGGCGTGAACTACAAGCCCGGCGAGTACACGCGCTGGACCGTCTCCGGCCGCGACAGCACCTTCGAGCGCGCCTACCTCTTCAACGACGCCTCGGGCAACGCGTGGTGGAAGCTCAAGCTCACCCAGACCGCGCGCAACGAGACCATCATCTACGAGGCGCTCGTCACCGCCGACCGCACCAAGGTGCTGCGCCTGCGCGCGCGCCTGCCCAACCAGAGCGACGTGCAGGAGCTGCCCGTCGACGAGACGGCGACCGTCCCGCCCACGGCCCACATCGGCAACGGCGAGGACAAGGGCATCGAGTCCGTCACCGTGCCGGCGGGTGCGTTCAGCGCGCACCACATGGTCTACACCGGCGAGCGCGGAACGGCCGACGTCTGGACCACGGACAAGGTCCCCGGCAAAGCCATCCGCGTGCAGGCGCACGGCGGCCGCGGCGACGGCGCGGAGATGCTGCTCACCGCCTTCGGCTCCGACGCCAAGAGCGAGCTCGGCACCACGCCTTAGCGCGTCCGCCAGAGCCACATCGCGAAGAGCGCCGCGAAGATCGCGTCGGGCAGCGCCAGGCCCAGCGCGAGCGGCGGGATCGCGCCCGCCGCGAACGCGCCGATGAAGCAGATCGCGAAGCTGCCCTTGCCCGCGGCGCCGACCATCATGAACGTCCGGTCGGGCTCGTTGCGCAGGGCCATGCGCAGGTACGCGAGCCCGAAGATGAGCACCCAGGTCGCGATGAGCCAGAGGTAGAGCGGGTTCCCCTCGGGCAGGCCGAACACGCCGCGCACGAAGGCCATCGGCGGCGTGAAGAGCAGGGCGCCCGTGACGTTGAGGGGCGCGGTCGCGAAGAGCGCCTTGCGGACCGTGGGCCAGAGCGTGTCGGTGGTGGCGACCATGGCGAGCCGGAGGTTAGACCGCTTTCGGGGGTTCGAGCGCCACGTTCACCCGGATCCGCCAGCGCAGAGAAGCGTTCTCTGCAACGCCAAATCGAGCGAGAAGCGCTCAGCCGACGCTGAATCGAGCGAGAAGCGTTCTCATCAACGCCGAATCGAGCGTTCCGTGTTACCTGGTACGCATCGACGACCGATACGGATGCGCCAAACGGCTCAGGGCTTCGCCGACTCTGTCCGCGCCGCCAGCTCGCGCGCGAAGAACGCGCTGTGCTTGGCGAGTTGCTCCATGTACCCGCGGACGTCCTCGGCGTCATCGGCGGGCAGCTTCGCGTAGGGGATGACGTGCGCGTCGGGCACGTAGCGGAAGGTGAAGTTCACCCGCCGCGTCTCGAAGTCGGCCACGTTCAGCGCGAACACGCTTCCGGTGCGGTGATCCACGCGCTGCACGCGGTGGAAGAGCTGGTCCTTGAAGCGCGCGCCGCCGAAGACTTGAAGGGAGCCGTCGTCGAGCCACTGCTGCAGCGCCACCGCGTCGCGCTCGCCGGGCCGCTTGCTGGAGACGAACTGGAACAGCGCCCGCTCGCCCAGCGACACCGACGCCACCGGCCCGGGCTCGAAGTCCTTGTGCTCGCCCACGCGCGCGGTGTCGATGCGCTTCTCGCCCTCGACGCGGCTGCCGTAGAGGTTCACCAGGCAGGTGTTCAGGTGCCAGCCGTCCGGCAGATCCTCGCCGCGAAAGCGCGTCCGCGCGCGCCGCTCGATCTCCGCGACCAGCCGCGCGAGCACCGGCGGAAACGGCTCGGCCTTCACGCAGCGGTTCCAGATGCCCTTGGGCGGCCGGTAGTAGTCGAGGCACGCGAACTGCCAGTTGCCCAGCCAGTACACCGGACGCAGCAGCGCGCGCTGGGGCTGGCCCTTGGGCGGTGGGTGGTGCGCGGAGTAGCGCTGCTCCCAGAGCGGAAAGATGCTCTGCAGCCAGGCGACGATCTCCGCGCGATCGCTCGGCGTGACGAACTTCGGATCGTAGAGGTGTGCGCGCGCATCCGCGCGGGCGCGCACGCGCTGAAGACCTCGCGGCAGTCCGTAGTGAGGCTTCAGGCGTCGCCCTCGGCCTTCTCGGCCTCGCCGCCGCGCCGCATCCCGAGCGACTTCATCTTCTTGTAGAAGTGGCCGCGCTCGAGATCGAGCATGCGCGCCGCCTCGGTGACGTTGTCCTTCGCCGCGGTCAGCGCGCCGGTGATGATCTCCCGCTCGGCCTGTTCGACTTGATCGCGGAAGGTCTGTCCGGGCACGAAGCGCGCCGCGCCGTTGCTGCTCGGGGCCACGCGCTTGCGCGGCTCGCCCGGCATCACCGCCATCGCCTCGTCCGCGCTGACCTCGGCGCCCTCGCTGAGGATCGCCAGCCGCTCCACCAGGTTCTTCAGCTCGCGCACGTTGCCCGGATAGTCGTAGGCGGTGAACGCGGAGAGCGCGCCCGAGGCGAGCGTCTTCTGTTTGTAACCATTCCGTTCACAAGCCTCGGCGAGGAACGCGCGCACCAGATCCGGGATGTCCTCGCGGCGCTCGCGCAGCGGCGGCACGTGCATCGGAACGACATTCAGCCGGTAGTAGAGGTCCTCGCGGAACTCGTCGCGCTCGATGGCGCGCTGCAGGTCCTTGTTGCTCGCGGCGATCACGCGCACGTCGACCTTGATCGTCTCCGCGCCGCCCACGCGCTCCAGCTCGCCTTCCTGCAGCACGCGCAGCAGCTTGGCCTGCATGTTGGCGGGCATGTCGCCGACTTCATCGAGGAAGAGCGTGCCGCCGTCGGCCTGCTCGAAGCGCCCGCGCCGCGCGGTGAGCGCGCCGGTGAACGCGCCCTTCTCGTGGCCGAAGAGCTCGCTCTCGATGAGCTCGGCCGGAATGGCGGCGCAGTTGAGCTTCACGAACGGCGCCTTGGCGCGCTTGCTGTGCGCGTGGATGGCGCGCGCCACGAGCTCCTTGCCCGTGCCGTTCTCGCCGGCGATCAACACGCGGCCCTCGCTCGGCGCGGCCTTGCGAATCACCTCGTAGAGCTTCTGCATCGCCGGCCCGGAGCCGACCATGTCGTAGCGGCCCAGGCTCTTGCGCAGCTCGGCCACCGTCTGCGCGAGCGCGGAGTGCTCCAGCGCGTTCCGCAGCGCGACCAGCAGCCGCGCGGTCTCGATGGGCTTCTCGAGAAAGTCGCGCGCGCCGAGCTGCGTCGCCTTCACGGCGGTGTCGATGGTCCCGTGGCCGCTCATCATCACCACCGGCAGCCCGGGGCGGAGCTCCTGCATCTTGGCCAGGACCTCCAGGCCGTCCATGTCGGGCATCTTCACGTCCATCAAGACGGCGTCGACGGGCTTCGCGGCGATGGCCTCCAGCGCCAGCGTGCCGCCGCCAGCGACCTCACAGTGGTAGTCGGCCAGCTCCAGGGCCCGCTTGAGGGTGAGGAGGATGTTCTTCTCGTCGTCGACGATGAGGACCGTGGTGGCCATGGCGGAATCCTAGACCAGCTTCGCGCGTTCTCCTGCCCGCACAGTGCAGCTGGCGCGCCATGCGCGTTCCCGGCGCGCGGCCGGTTTGCGGCGCGTCCGGGTGGCCACAGCGAGGCTGGTCTGCCGCACGGACTCGATCGTTTGAACACAAAGGAATTTGATATCCCGGAACGGGCGGGGAATCTTTTCGTTGACACCTGCGCGAGGGCAGCCCTACAAGCGAAGCCGCTTTTCAGCCCTCTCCACTCGGAGAAAAGACATGCGCGTCCGTCTGCTTGGCATCGTGGGACTCACCGTCGCGGCCCTGGCGCTCACCGGCTGCCCCAAGAAGCCGGGCGAGTGCGAGACGACCGAGGATTGCAAGGGCCAGTCGGGCTACGAGAACGATGTCTGCGTGAACAAGCAGTGCCAGGAGTGCGGCGCCGACTCCGACTGCAAGCCGGGCTTCCTCTGCCAGGCCAACAAGTGCGTGCCCAAGCCGGAGTGCAGCCAGGACGCGGACTGCGGCGCGGGCAAGAAGTGCCAGGCCAACAAGTGCGTGGCCTCGGGCTGCAAGACCAACGCGGACTGCCCCGGCGGCAAGTGCCTGGCCAACGCGTGCCGGCCCACCAACGCCTGCAACGCCGACACCGACTGCACCGGCGGCGAGACCTGCCAGGCCGGCATCTGCAGCACGCCGCAGGCCTGCCAGCTCCAGAAGGTCAACTTCGGCTTCAACGAGTCGAGCCTCGACTCATCGGCGCAGGACATCCTCAAGAGCGACGCCGACTGCATCCAGAAGCGAAAGCTCTCCGTGGAGCTCCAGGGCAACGCCGACGAGCGCGGCACGGAGGAGTACAACCTGCACCTCGGCGAGCGGCGCGCGGCTTCGGTCAAGACGTATCTCCAGAAGCTGGGCGTGGAGTCGGGCAAGATGAAGACCATCTCCTTCGGCAAGGAGAAGCCCGTGAACCCCGGCCATGACGAGGCCGCCTGGGCCGAGAACCGCCGCGTGGACGTGGTCGAGCACTAAACCGTTCGGTTACATCGACGGTCCTGCGAGGGCGGCTTCGGCCGCCCTTTGCATTTCCCGCGTCGTTTACGGCTGGGACACCGGCCGGCCAGGGTGCGTGCGCGGACCGATCCACCGCCTCGCCCGCCGACATCGTGCTCGTACCGGGTAGGCGCAGTTCGCCGGATTCAGGGCGCGAGCTTGATGCGCTCCTCGTTCTGCCGGTGCGCCACGACGTTGATGTTCACCGTCTTGTGCAGCTTCTCGTCGGGGTTGGTGAGCTCCAGCTTGTGATGACCCGCGGGCACCACCTTGTTGTGGAGCGGGGTCTGGCCGAGCTCGCGGCCGTCGAGCTTCACCTCGGCCCAGGGCGAGGAGATCACCGTGAGCGTGCCCGTGGCGCGGTTGTGCGGCGTCGGCTCCAGGTCGGGCAGGGTGATCTCTTGCGGCCTGCCTCCGGCGTCGGCGACCGCGGGCGGCGGGCGCATGGCCGCGATCTCCGGCGGCGGACCAGAATCCACGACGGCCGTCGCCACCGGTTCGCGCTCGGGTGCCTTCGGCTTCGGCTCGCGCAGCAGGAGATAGCCGAGCGCAGCCACGAGCAGCACCGCCCCGCCGCCGAGCGCGTAGAGAACGACCGGTGGACGCCGCTCGCCCGGCCTGCGCGGCGGCTTCTGCGGCCTGGTGTCGGTGTGGGTGCTGTTGTCGTTGGGGTTGGTGGTGGTCGTCGTCGACGTGTCCTCGTCGGGATCGTGGGCGATGGCCTTGCGATCCAGTGAGGTGGGCTCGACGTCGAGGTCGAGCTTGCGCTTGCGCTCGGGGACGGTGCGATCCAGAAGCGGCTGCCTGCGCATCGGACCGGAGTCGGTGATGGGCTCGACCGGGAAGGGGAGCTTCTTGTTCGGCCCGGAGTCGGTGATGGGCTCGGGCGGGATGGGCAGCTTGCGCGGCGCGGGCGGCTTACCGCCGGCGATGGTGCGCGCCTCGTCGTCGAAGAGGCTGCTGCTCATCGCCTGGGTGACCTCGCCCTCGTCGTCGGCGATGGGCGGCGGCGGCAGCGAGCGCGGGCCGGTCATGTCCGGATCGAGCGCCAGCTGCGCGGGGTCGGTGCTCATCCGCGCGGCGGCAGCGGAGGTGCTGTCCGGCTTGGGGCGCGGCGCTGCTTCGATGATGGCCGCGGTGCGCAGCGCGGGGAGCTGCGCGTCGGCGAGCGCCTCTGCGGCGGTCGTGGGCAACGGGTCGTAGAGCAGGCCCATGAGCTGCGCGAGCTGGGTGCGGCCCGGCCCGTTGGAGCCCAGGTACTCGGAGAGCGCGTCGGCGAGCTCGAGCGCGCTCGAGAAGCGGTCCTGCGGTTTGGGCGCCACGCACTTGCCAATCAGCTTCGCGAGCGCCGGCGGCAGATCCGGGATGCTTCGCAGATCGCGCATGGGCTCGAAGAGCATGCGCTGGAGGATCTCGGCCTCGCTGCGTCCGGGGATGAGCGGCTCGGCCAGCGCGAGCTCGAAGAGCACGGCGCCGAGCGCGAACACGTCGGCGCGGCGATCGATGCCCTCGCTTCGGAGCTGCTCCGGCGAGCTGTAGCCGGCCTTGCCCTTGAGGCCGCCCTTGGTCGAGGTGGCGATCTGGCCGCGCGCCTTGGCCACGCCGAAGTCGACGACCTTGATGACGCCTTCCTGATCGAGCAGCAGGTTGTGTGGCGAGACGTCGCGGTGCACCAGGTTGAGCAGCGCCCCCGTGGAGTCGCGCGCCTCGTGCGCGTGGTGCAGCCCCAGCGCGGCCTGCTTCACCATCGCCGCGGCGCGCGCGGGCCCGATGCCGCCGCGCGACTCGGCCCTCTGCGACACGAGGTGCAGCGGGTAGCCGCGGATGTACTCCATGGCCAGGTAGAGCCGATTCTCGCTGCGTCCGAGGTCGAAGATCTGGACGAGGTTGGGGTGTGAGAGCGGCGCGGTGAGCCGGGCCTCGTCGAGGAACATGGCCTGGAAGCTCTCGTCCTCGGCGATGTGCGCGTGGATGAGCTTGAGGGCGATGAGCTCGGCGTTGTTCGGGTTCGGCCCGGTCGCGAGGAACACCTCGGCCATTCCGCCCGCGGCGATGCGGCGCAGCAGCTGGTAGCGGCCGAAGGTCTTCACGTCCGCTTGGAACTGTATGGGATCGCCCCGGCTGGGCAAGTTACCGCCGGAAAGCTGGTGGCTGGTGACTGGTGGCTGGTCGCTCGTTCGAAGCTTCCAGCTTGGGCGTCGCCCGTACCGGCCGACCGACCCACGACCCACGGCCCACGATCGGGCATCGAAATGAGAGTCCTTGGTTGACGCCGAAGGTGGCCCTACACTCGCGCGCCATGAAGAACCGAATTCTCACAGCGCTCCTGCTCGTGCTCAGCGCGTGCTACCCGGCCAGCCGCGGCAAGGACCTCGAGGCGCGCGTCGACAAGCTCGACGCCACCAGCAACGAGCTCGCCCGCCAGCTCTCCGACGAGCGCGACAACTTGAAGAAGCAAGCGGCCGAGCTCCAGGCCAAGGAGGACGACCTCGCTGCGCGCCTGGACAAGCTGGAGAAGGCCTCGCACACCAGCGACGCCGACGTGGGCGTGCAGATGCAGGGCGTCCGCGACGACGTCGCCAACCTGCGCGGCCAGGTCGACCAGTACCAGCACCGCATCGACCTGCTCGACCAGGGCCTCAAGCAGCTCTCCGACTCCACCGACGAGAAGTTCGCCGCGGTGAAGGGCGGCGACGCGCTCAAGCAGCTCGCCGCGCAGAAAGAGGCCGCGCAGATCAAGCGGCCCGCCGACAAGGCCGAGTTCCTCAAGCTCGCCGAGGACAAGGCCACCTCGGGCGACACCGCGCTCGCCCAGCAGCTCTATACCGAATGGTTACAAAAGTGGCCGAAGGATCCGCTCGCGGCCACGGCGCACTACAACCTGGGCAAGCTCTACCAGGACCAGAACCACCACCGCGAAGCGCTGGGCGAGTTCGGCGAGGTGGCCAAGAACTTCCCCAAGAGCCAGCAGGCCGCGCCCGCGCTCCTGCGCTCCAGCGAGTCGTTCTCCGCCCTGAACATGGCCGACGCCAGCCGGCTCGCGCTCGAGGCCCTGGAGAAGGACTACCCCAAGAGCCAGGAAGCCAAGATCGCGCACGAGAAGCTCAAGAAGTCCGCGCCCAAGAAGAAGGGCAAGTAGATGCGGCGCGTCCCGCTCGCAGCGCTGCTGGTGCTGGGCGCGTGTCACAAGGCCGCGCCCAAGCCGCCTGCTCCGCCCAAGCCGACCTTGACCCTCCTCGCCACGGGCGATGTCTGGGGCCAGGTCGAACCCTGCGGGTGACACCTCCACCCGACCGGCGGTCTGCCGCGTCGAGCCACCGCGATTCAGGACGCCCGGAAGGCCGGGCCCGTGCTCGTCTTCGACACGGGTGACACGCTGTTCACGCCTGGCCTGGCGCCCATCACCGACGCCGATCGACGCCGCGCGGATCTCCAGTCGCACGCGTTCGCCACGCTCGGCTACAGCGCGCTGGCCGTGGGCGAGCTCGACCTGCGCGACGGCCTCGCGAACCTGCGCGCCCGCATGGACAAGGACAAGCTGCCGTACCTGTCCGCGAACCTGGTCGACGCGAGCGGCGCGCGTCCCTTTCCGCCCTCGAAGCTGCTCGACGGACCGCAGGGCAAGGTGGGCGTGGTGGCGGTCACCGCGTTCGATGGCGAGGTGGCTGGCCTGCACGCGGAAGATCCCGCAGTGGCGCTCAAGCGCGAGGTCGCGGCGCTGCGATCGCAGGGCGCGACGACGGTGGTTGGCCTGGTTCACGCGCCGCGGCTCCACGTCGATCCCGTCCTCAAGGACTCGGGCGTCGACCTGGTGCTCATCGGCCACGACGGCGGGAGCGGCATGGTGATCCGCACTCCGCCCGGCTTTGCCTCGGGGCAGAAGGGCCGGGCGCTGATGCGGGTGTCGCTGGAGCTCGGCGAGGGCCCGGTCGTCGACGGCAACGCCGCCGAGGACGCGAAGAACGAAGTGAAGATGCTCGACAACATGCTCGCCATGGAGCAGCAGCGCCTGGGCACCGCCCACAACGACCAGGCGCGAGACTTCTTGAACAACCAGATGAAGAGCACCCGCGAGCGGCGCGAGAAGGCGCTCAAGCGCGCCGAGGCGCCCAGCGAAGGGCGAATGGTGAGCTCGCACCCCATCCAGCTCGATGAGCGCGTGCCCGACGAGCCGGAGCTCGCCAAGCAGGTGGATGCCGAAGTCACCGCGGACGGGCACTCGCCCGCCCGGTAGCTCGTCTAGCGGCCGCGGCGCGCGCGATCGCGCATGGCGTCGGCGAGCGAGGCGGCCTTCGCCAGCTTGGCGAAGTGCTCGCGCGCCAGGGCGGCGTCCGAGGGCGTGGTGATGGCGTTGCCCCAGGTCTGGGTCACGCTGCGCAGCGCCTTGGGGCCCAGGTCGGCTTCCTTGCGCAGCGCGCTCTTCACCTGCTTCACCGACTTGCCCGCGGCGTCCAGGCTCGCGGCCACTTCCGAGAGCCGGTTGTTCGGCACCCCCGCGTCGCGCAGGTAGGCCATTTCACTCACCAACACCGGCCCGTTGAGCGACTCGCCGCGGTCCTTGCCGTCGGGCAGCCCGTTCAGGAGCTGATCCCGCCAGAGCGTGAACTCCGATTCGAGCATTCCTGCCTCCACACCGGCCGAGTTGAGAAGTCTACGCCAGTTCGGCCGCTCGATTCCTTGAAAGGGTGTTCAGGTGCTCGAGATATATCGAGCCCGATCCAAAAATGCTCGGGAAAGTCGCGGCTTGGCGAGGCCTAGTTCCCCGCAGGGGGCAGGCTGGTGGCGGCCACCGACGTCGGGGCCAGGGCGGCCGCCAGCGGGTCCACCTGGCGGTGGAAGTCGGGGAGCAGCTTCTCGTCCACCGGATCAGCCCGGGGGAACTTCTGGGTCAGCGGATTGAGGAAGTGCCCGTTCTGCTTGAGCGCGAAGTGCAGGTGCGGCCCCGTCGAGCGCCCGGTCGTCCCCACGAAGCCAATGACCTTCTTCTGGGCCACGCGCGCGCCGGTCTTCACGCCTTCGCCGAAGCCCTGGAGGTGGCAGTAGCAGGTCTCCAGGCCGTTGCGGTGCTTGAGGCAGACCATGTTGCCGTTGGCGCCCTTGTAGCCGGCGTAGGTCACCGTGCCGTCGCCCACGGCCCAGACCGGCGTGCCCGGCGCGGCGCCGTAGTCCACGCCCTCGTGCTGCTTCTCGTACTTGAGGATGGGGTGGAAGCGCAGGCCGAACTTGCTGGTGATGTGCGCGTACTTGAGCGGGCTCTTGAGGAAGGTCTTGCGCGCGCTCTGGCCGGTGGCGTCGAAGTAGCTCGCGTCGCCGGAGGGGTCCTGGTAGCGGAACACGCGCTTGTCGCCGGTGACCGCGCCCTGGTACTCGGCCGCGAGCACCTCGCCGTAGCGCACCACGCGCCCGTTGGACACGTACTCCTCGACGATCGCGCGCACGACGTCGCCGTTGCGCACGTCGGTGTAGAAGTCCACGTCCCACGCGAACACGTCGGCCAGCGCGAGCGAGAGCTCCGGATCCGCGCCCGTCCTCGAGAGCGACTCGTAGAGCGAGCTCGCGATGGGCACTTCCACCCGCGTGACGCGCTTCTCGATGGCCACCTCGCGCTTCACCGCCACCCAGCGGTCGCCCTCGCGCGCGGCGCGCCAGGCATCCAGCGGCGGGCGGCGGTAGTTGAGCTCCAGCAGCGCCGGGCCGTCGAACGTGAGCGAGAGGTCGTCGCCCTCGCGCGCCTTCTTGAAGTCGAACACGCCCGCGAGCGCGGCCAGGACCTCGCGCGCCTGGTCCGCGTCGGCGCCGAGGCGGGAGAGCGCGGTCGCCAAGGTCTCGTCGCGATGCAGCCGGCCGAGGTGCACCTGGCGGCTCTCGTCGCGGTAGACGGGCTTGGGCGGCGGGGCAGGCGGACTCGGTGTCGGCGCGACGGCCACGGGCTGCGGCGGCGCGGGCGCGGGCGGCGGCGGCGCAGCCTTGCAGGCGAGGGCGAACGAGGCGAGGGCGACGACCGGAGCGAGGCGCTTCACGCCCCCGACGCTACCGCGGGACGGGATCTCGACCAACTTCCAGCGTTCGGGGGTTGACGCCAGCACAGGGCGCGAAAGAATCGGCCGGCTGCCCCGTCGGGCGGGAGGAAATGCATGCGTGCCCCCATCGCGCTGGTCGCCATCTTCGGTGCAGCGCTCGTCTCCGTGGGTTGCAGCAAGGGCCAGACGAACTGCATCCCCCGGCCCGACGCCGGCCCCCCGGTCGACGGCGGCGGCGGCGTTGACGGCGGCGGCACCGACGGCGGCTCGACGGACGCGGGCTCGACGGACGCGGGCGTGCTCGACGCGGGCACGGTCGTCGACGCGGGCACGGTCGTCGACGCGGGCACGGCGGTCGACGCCGGGAACCTCCCGTTCTGCGACGAAGTGGAGGCAAGCGACGGTGGTCCCACCGTCACCATCACCTACTCGCTGAGCGGCCACGACACCTTCGGCGGCGAGGGCAGCTTCAACTCGGCCGGCGCTTCGGGCTGCGGCCAGGTCCTCGCGGCGATGTTCGACGGCGGCCTGGTGCAGACCGACGGCGGCCCCATCTCGGTGACCCTCACGCTCAGCCCCAGCTTCAATGGCCCGTCCACCTACGCGGTGAGCAGCGGCCACCTCGACTTCAACGTGGACTCCACCGGCGACGGCGGCGGGCACTACGCGAACACCCTCGTCGGCAGCGACACCTCCGTCACCATCAACGCCGACTTCTCGGGCAGCATCACCTTCACCCAGTGGGGCAACACCGCCAACCTGGTGGAGAACGGCACCGCCACCTGGACCTGCGCGCCGTAACCGTTCGGTTAACGCTCAGCCGGGATTGCGCTGCGCTGCTTCCTTGTTGTGCAGCAGGGTCGCCTTTGCGATACCGCGGCTGCTGACTGGAGAGGTTCGTGCGCGTTTCCCTGCTCGTCGCTGTTGCGGTGCCCCTGCTTGCCTGCGGAAAGCTGAAGGAGCGCATCCAGCTCCTGCGCGCGCCGCCTCCGCCGGTGGTCGCCGCGGCCCCGGAAGCGCCACCGCCGCCGCCGCCCGCGCCCGTCGCCCCGGCCGATCCGTACCAGCACGTGGACGTCGTCCTGCATGGCGCGCTCGAGAAGGAGCTCACGCCCAAGGTCACCTCGGGCACCGCGCCCGCGCTCGCGCTGGTGATGCAGCGGCTCTCGCTGTGGTGGATGTCGCCGGGCGAGGAGCGCGCGGGTGACGAGGTCCGCGCGGTGTACGAGCTGCCCGCGGGCCACGAGCCCCTGGTCCGCGCCCTGCGCTACACCTCGGGCAAGTACGGCCAGACCTTCACCGCCTACTACTACCAGCCCGCCGGCGCGCCCTTCGGCCGCTACTACACCGCCGACGGCCAGGAGCTCGAGGAGCGCCTCAAGGACTCGCCCATCTCCAGCTACGAGCAGGTCACCTCGTTCCTAAAAGATGGTCGCCACCACCAGGGCGTGGACTTCAAAACTCCGGTGGGCACGCCGGTGGTGATGCCCTTCGACGGCACGCTGGTGAAGAAGAACTGGAACTGGCGCGGCAACGGCAACTGCCTCGAGTTCACCGACGATCACACCGGCCACCACGCCAAGTTCCTGCACCTCTCGGTGCTGCCCGAGACGCTCAAGCCGGGCCAGCACTTCAAGACCGGCCAGCAGGTGGCGCTCACCGGAAACACGGGGCACACCACCGCGCCGCACCTGCACTACCAGCTCGAGTCATCGTCGGGGGCCATCCTGGATCCGTTCAAGATTCATCCGACCTACCGGACCAAGCTCTCTGAATCTGACCTCGAGGGCTTCAAGAAAGTCGTTGCCGATCTCGACGCCAGCCTGGCTCGTTAGCCGAGCGGCGCGGCGTGCGTTTTCATGCCGATCCGACTGCGGCCATGCACGGCTGCATTTCAATTATGAAAGCGCATCTCACGTGAGCGAAGTCACACCCACGTAACCTGCCAAGATCTGGTTCAAGAGCGCTGGCACATCGATTGCTCAACAACCCACTCGAAGCGCGTCGCGCGAATTCGAAAGGTTCCCCCCCGCCCTTTCGAGTTCCCGGCGCGTTTCTTTTTTTGTGGAATTTCGCTCGCTGGCCCTAGCGAAATCCTTGAGAAGATCGCTCCATCCCAGCGCTGTGTGAAGTCGCCGGTCGCGGCTCAGATCCAGCCGTGATCGCGGTACCAGCGCGCGCTGCGGGCCACGCTCTCCTCGAGCCCCATCTTCGCGGTGAAGCCGAGCTTCTCCTTCGCGCGCTCGCCCGAGCACCACCAGCCGGGCGCGAGCAGCTGCTCGGCGAGCTTGTGGTTCAAGGGCAGGTGCTTGCCGGTGAGCTTGGACACGTGGTCCGCGCCCCAGGCAGCGCCGCGCAGCACCGCCGGCGAGACGGGAATGCGCAAACGGATCTTCCGATCCAGCGCGCGCGCCGCGATCTCCTGGAGCCGGGTGAGCGTGAGCGTCTCGTCGGAGGTGATGAAGAAGGTGTCGTCGGCCGCGGCGGGGTGCGTACCCAGGAGCATGAAGCCGCGGGCCACGTCATCGACGTCGATGAAGCTGATCGGCCGCGGCGGACCGCTGAGCGCGAGCAAGAGCCCGCGGTGCACGATCTTCATGAACGCCAGGTTCTCGCGGTCGGCGGGGCCCAACACGCGCGGCGCGCGGCCAATCGCGAACGGCACCTTTCCTGCGAACTTGTGACACTCGCCCTCGGCGTCGACCTTGCTCTGGCCGTAGGGCTCGACGGGACGAAAAGGCGCGTCTTCGGTCAGCGGCCGATCCGACGACGGCCCGGTCGCGGAGAGCGACCCCGCGAGCACCACCCGCGGCGGCTTGGACTGCTTGGCCGAAGCTTCGAGCACGTGGGTGGTGCCTTCCACGTTCACCCGGCGGAAGTCCTCGGCGTGCGGCGTCCGACGAATGCCGGCGAGGTGGTACACGACCTCCACGCCCTCGACGGCGCGCGCCACGCTCGGCGCATCGGTGACATCGCCCTCCGCGGGCTCCACCGGAATTCCTTGCAGCGCCGCCAGGCTCGAGCCCGGCCGAAGCAGGACGCGCACGGTGTCGCCGCGCTGGTGCAGCTCGCGCACCAGCGCCGCACCGATGAAGCCGCTCGCGCCAGTGACCAGGGCCCGCATGGCCGCGCACAATCGGCAAGCGGGCGAGTCGTGTCAATCGGCTTCGGCGGCGTGGGGCTCGGGAGCGGTGCGCGCAGGCCAGGCGTCGAGGCCGCAGTGCGGGTGCAGCCCGGACCACGCGAACCAATACACGCGATCCACCGACAGCGGTACCGGCTGCAGGGTTCGGCCGTAGCGCGCGCCCCGGATGCAGCGACCGGCCACGTCCCAGAGGTCGCCCTGGTCGTCGCGGGCCACGGCGTGGAGGCCGGGATAGGGCCAGAGCAGGAGCGGGGCGCCGTCGAGCTCGGCGAAGAACGCCTGGGCGATGTCCAGCGCGGGATCGTAGAGCGCCACCACGTCGCGGCCGTCGAGGAGGAGCGGCGTGGCGCGCGCACCGAGCAGGAAGCGCCGAGTGAACGCGTGGGCTTCGCCCTTCACCGCGATGGCGAAGACCTGCTCCGCCGCCTGCAGCCGGCCGTCGATGGGCCCGTCCACGCGCTCCGACGGCACGTGGCGCACGGTGAGCTCGTGGTGACCGATGCGGCCCAGCACCTTGTGCGCGGGCGGCGCGTCCCACCAGGCGAGCAGCGTGTCCGGATGGAGCCGCTTCCAGGCGCCGAAGGTGCAGCGCACCAGCGGCCGGAGCTCGAGTGGCTCGCCCGCATCGGGGCCGGCTTCGATACGCCCCGTCAGCGGACGGAACGCGTTGTGGCGCGCGCGATCGTAGAGCAGCACCGAGCCGCCGGGCGCGCCCAGCCGAACCAGCTCGAGCGCGGGCCCGTCGACGCCGGAGACGAGCGCGAAGGCCGCGTGGCTCTCGCGATCCGCCACGGGCGCCACCGCGAGCCCGCCCACCTCGTCGATGAACGGCCGCGCCGCCGCGAGCCGCGCCAACGGATACGCGACCGCGCGTCCGCCGAGCTGGAGCCCGGCGACCTGGGCCTCGTCGTGCAGGAGCCCCTTGGCGGCTGCTGGTCGCACGTGGATCCGGGCGCGCGGCTGGGTGAACCCGAGCTCCACGCGATAGACCCGCGCCGAGAGCGCGAAAAGCGCGCCGAGCGAGAGCGCGTCGGCCGCGAGCGCCGCCCGCCGCGCGCTGCCACGTCGCCGTCGAAGCAAGAGCCCCAGCGCAACCGCCGAGGCGCCGAGCGTCAGCCAGCGCCACCGCCACGCTTGGCGCAGGCCGGGCACCGAGAGCGACGGCATTCCGAGCCGCGGCAATCGCGGCAAGAGCAGCGCCGCCGCCGGCCCGCCGAAGCCTGCGAGCGCGAGCGATCCGTCGGCCAGGGCCTCGGCTGCCTGGCTCCAGCGCGTGCTGCGGCCCATGCGACCTCCCTCCCTGCGCCCGAACGGTCGCCACCGCGCCGCGCTGCAGCAAGGGGTTGCGACGGCCGCGCGGAATGGGGCTTGTCGTCGCGCGTCGGATCCGGTTCGATCGCCACCGGTGATGCCACACGCCTCGCGCCAGCTCGAACGATGGGCAAGCGGGCTGGCCTGCGCGCTGCTGCTCGCGTGCTCCCATGCCGCGCCGCCGCCGCCGCCCGCGGATCCGCCGCCGAACCCCGAGCTCGAGGCCAAGGCGCGGGCAGACCTCGGGCCGGATCCGTTCAGTGTCGACGCTGGTCCGCCGCCCGCGCCCGTTGCGACCGCACCGCCGCCCGTGCCCATCGCGCCGCCGCCGCCGGATCCGCGCATGGCCGACGAGGCCGCGATTCGCTCGACGCTGAAAGGCAAAGACTGTCCCGCGATCCACGCGGCGCTCTCGGCGCATCCCGCGGCGTCGCCGTCGGTCGTTCGCGATGCGCTCTCGGCCGCCGAGAGGTGCGAGGAGAAGGCCAAGGATCTGCACGCGGCGAAGCAGAGCGCGAAGGAGCAGCTCCTCGCGTGCGGCCCGGACTCGCTGGCGCGCTGTCGCAGCAAGGCGCTCGCGCTGTGGAAGAAGCTCGCGTCGCAGTCGCCGAAGGATGCCGCGCTCACCGCGCGGGCCAAGGAGACGGCCGAGGCCGACACCTGTCTGGCCAAGGTCGAGCACCAGGTGAACGGCGACAGGCCGCTCGATCCCTGCATTGCGCAAGCGGAGTCGGTCTATCGCCGCGAGCACGACGAGCTGATGCGCCAGAAGGTCGTGCTCATTCGGGCTCGACACGCGGCGCACAAGGAGGAAGCGTCGGCGGAGCGTCTGTTCTCCGAGGCCGCCGAGCTCTGCGACGCCCCTCGCTGCGCCACCGTCCGCAACCAGGCGCTCGATGCGTACGCTTCGTGGGCGCAGGCGCAGAAGAAGCTGCCTCTGGTGTTCGAGCTGCGGCTCAAGCAGGACGAGCTCGCGTCGCGCAGCCAGGCGCCCGAGAAGCGCAGCTACGTGCGCAGCCCGCGGACTGACAGCGCGTGCTCGGCCGTCGAAGCGGATCAAGGCCCGGGCGCGTGTCGGCAGCTCGAGCGCAAGGTGACCGGCCGCTGGACCTTCCACGACTGGAGCGCGCAGCTCATCCCCGGCGATCTCCCCGAGGATCTCGTGCGCCGCAGCAACGAGGACTTCAACATCACGCTCCAGGACTGCTTCCACGACGAGGCCGGCCGCTTGCCGCCGCCGTCGCCGACGTCAGGTCCAGTGAGCGCGAGCTACAAGGTGCAGTGGATGGTCACGCTCGAGGGCCGCGTGGACCAGGTGCACCTCGCGCCGCCCGCCGACGACTCCGGCCCGCTCGCGACCTGCCTGCGCCAGCGCTTCGTGGCCTGGCGCTACCCGCGCTCCAAGGGCGAGAACCAGCACGTGGAGCAGGGCTTCACCGTCAGCGCCAAAGTTCGTTGAGGTCGGCGCGGATCGTTCGCCGCTCGCGGCTCCACGCGGTCTGCTCGCCGGCGCAGCAGTGCTTCCACTTTGCTCCCGAGCCGCACGGACACGGCGAGTTCCGCGAGTAGCCCGCGCCCTCCGGCGACGCCGCGCGCGCCTGCACCAGCGCCATCATCGCCAGGTGCTCCAAGCCCGGATCCGGATCCACCAGGTAGCCCGCGAGCAGTTGCTCCGCCCGTGGCCCGCCCAGCGCGCCCAGCGCCGCCAGGATCTCCTTCTTCTCGAACGCCGGTGCGAGCCGCTCGTCCAGCCGCGCCCCGAGTTGATCCACGTCGAGAAGGCTCTCCAACTCCTCACAAATCGAAACCGCCGCCACCATCGCCGCCTCCCAGGTATATCCAGATGCATCTATAAATTCGGGACGCAGCTCGGCCTGCAGCTGCGTCCCGAACGGGTTGAACTACGCCTGCGCCACCTCGCCGCCCGACTGCGACGGCATGAGCAGCGCGGTGCTCCGCGAGGTCTTCACCTTGTCCATGAGCTTGGCCACGGCCTCGGGGTGGTCCTTGAACCAGGCGGCGGCGCGCTCGCGGCCCTGGGCCACGCGCTCGCCGTCGAAGCTGAACCAGGCGCCGTTCTTCTCCATCACGCCTTCGTTGCAGGCCAGGTCCACCGCCTCCGCGTCGCGATCCACGCCCAGGCCGTAGCGCACGTCGAACTCAGCCTCCTGAAACGGCGGGGCGAGCTTGTTCTTCACCACCTTCACGCGCACCCGGCTGCCCACGATCTTGTCGGCCTCCTTCAGCGGGCCGATGCGGCGAATGTCGAGGCGCACGCTCGCGTAGAACTTGAGCGCGTGGCCGCCGGTGGTCGTCTCTGGGTTGCCGAACATCACGCCGATCTTCATGCGGATCTGGTTGATGAACATGATGGTCGTGCCGGTCTTGGCCACGGCGCCGGTGAGCTTGCGAAGCGCCTGGCTCATCAAGCGCGCCTGCAGGCCCATGTGCGCGTCGCCCATCTCGCCCTCGATCTCCGCGCGGGGCACGAGCGCGGCCACGCTGTCCACCACGATCAAGTCGATCGCGCCCGAGCGAACGAGCTCATCGGCGATCTCCAATGCCTGTTCGCCGGTGTCCGGCTGGCTGATGAGCAGCTCCTCCAGGTTCACGCCGAGCGCCTTCGCGTAGCGCGTGTCGAGCGCGTGCTCCGCGTCGATGAAGGCCGCGGTGCCGCCCTGCGCCTGGCACTGGGCGATGGCCTGCAGCGCGAGCGTGGTCTTGCCGCTCGCCTCGGGGCCGTAGACCTCCACCAGCCGGCCCTTGGGGTAGCCGCCCACGCCGAGCGCGAGGTCGAGCCCCACGCTGCCGGTGGGAATGGTGGCCACGACCGGCGGCTCCTGGTCCTCGCCCATGCGCATCACCGCCCCCTTGCCGAACTGCTTCTCGATCGCCGCCAGCGCGCTCGAGAGCGCCTTCCACTTCTCGTTCTTCTCCTTGGACATGTGTCCCCCCTTTGCAAACGCGCGCCGACCCATTCGGCGCGACAGTTCAAGCCGCTTCCACGCGCCGGTACTCCAGCTTGGGCGCACCGAAATTCAGGACCACGCCCCGGGCGATCCGCGCCGCGGCGAGCGCGCGCCGGGCGTCGTCGAGCCTGCGCGGCGTCAGCTTCGGCGACGACTCCAGCTCCACCAGCACGCGCTCACCCACCAGCAGATCCGGCCGGAACTCGCCGACGGGCCGGCCCTGGTACTTCACCACCAGTGCGGGCTGCGCCTGGACGCTCACGCTTCGCTGCTTGAGCTCCCAGTCCAGCGCCTTGCGATAGACGTCCGCATCAAAGCGGCCGCCTAGCTCACGGCGCACCGAGAACGCCGCGCCGATGACGTGGTTGCACAGCTCCTGCTCTTCGCCGCCCTCGTCCGATCCGAAAAACCACCCCATCGCCGCCCCCCTTTCGAATCACGCCAGTTTGCGATCCAGCGTGCGGTACTGAATGGCCTCCGCCACGTGCTGCGTGGTGATCCCGTCGCTCGCGGCCAGATCCGCGATCGTCCGCGCCAGTCTCAAGATTCGGTCGTACGCACGCGCGCTCATGCCCAACCGATCGACGACCGCCGCCATCAACTTCTCGCTCTCCGAGTCGAGCGGGCAGAACCTGCGAATCAGCCGGGGCGTCATCTGCGCGTTGCAGTGGATGCCCGCGTGCTTGCGGAAGCGGTGACGCTGGCGAACGCGCGCGGCATCCACGCGCGCGCGAATGGCGGTCGACGCTTCGCCGTCTTGCGGGCTCGCCAGCTCGCGAAAACGAACCGCGGGCACCTCGACGTGGATGTCGATGCGATCCAGCAGCGGCCCGGAGACGCGCGCGCGATAGCGCTGCACCGCCTGCAGTTGGCACACGCACGCGCGCTGCGAGTCGCCGAGATGGCCGCACGGACACGGGTTCATCGCCGCCACCAGCATGGAGCGCGCGGGATACGTGAGGCTCAACGCCGCGCGCGCGATGGTCACCGAGCCGTCCTCGAGCGGCTGGCGCAGCACCTCGAGCACGTTGCGACGAAACTCGGGCAGCTCGTCGAGAAACAGCACGCCGTTGTGCGCGAGCGACACCTCGCCCGGCCGCGGCACCGGTCCGCCGCCAATCAAGCCCGCGTCGGAGATCGTGTGGTGCGGCGCGCGGAACGGCCGCTCCGTCACCAGCGAGCGATCCGCGGGCACCAGGCCCATCACCGAGTAGATCTTGGTCGTCTCCAGGCTCTCGGGAAACGACATCTGCGGCAGGATCCCCGGCAGCCGCTTGGCGATCATCGTCTTGCCCGAGCCGGGCGGACCGATGAGCAAGGCGTTGTGGCCACCTGCCGCGGCGACCTCGACCGCGCGCTTCACATGCTCCTGCCCGCGGACATCCGAGAAGTCCGGAACGCCTTCGCCGCCCGTGCTGAACGCAGGCAGCGCGTGCGGCGTCACGCTCGCGGCCGAGTGGCCTTCCACGTGATCCAGCACCTCTTTGAAGTGCGAGACGCCGATCACTTGAAGTCCGTCGACGACCGCGGCCTCCCGCGCGTTCGGCGCCGGCACCACGATTCCCGCGAGCCCCGCGTCCCGCGCGGCGACCGCGAGCGGCAGTGCGCCCTTGATCGGCTTCACGATGCCGTCGAGCGCGAGCTCACCCGCGAAGAGCAAGCGCGCCATCGTCTTCTCCTCGAGCCGGCCGGCCGCTGCGAGCACCGCCAGCGCGATGGGCAGATCGAACGCGGCGCCGTCCTTGCGGATGTCCGCGGGCGCGAGGTTCGCGGTGATCCGCTTCTGCGGCAGATCGAAGCCGGCGTTCTTGATCGCCGAGAGCACGCGCACCTTGCTCTCTCTGACCGCGCCCTCGGGCAGGCCCACGAGGTTGAAGAAGGGCAGGCCCAGGGCCATGTCCACCTCCACCTCGACGAGCACCGCGTCGATACCGATGAGCGCTCCACTGCGCACGCGCGCAAGCACGATTCCGCCCCCCCTTCGCCGCCCAACACCCGCCGCGCCCCAGAGCAATCGCGGTGCCAGCGCGCAAGTGCGCGTGGCCGCTGGGATCGGATCCGACGAGATCCGACTCGCGTCTGCGGCGCGGTCAGCCGGTGATCACCGCGCGGACGCCCCGAGGCGGGATGGCCAGGATTCGAAGGAACGCGCTCGGTCGCTCGAAACCGAACCGATCTTGCGTGCTTGAAGCCTCTGACAGGTAGGCGGGGGTGGGGTACCGACCTGCCGAGCGCTTGTGCCTAAAATCTCGTCTCAGTGGGCGGAGTGAGCGCCGGTTGACGTTGACCGGAGCGCGGGCTAGATCGCGCGCGCCTTGGCAAGCTCCCCTCATATGGCGGTCACTGCATCGCGGGGAGGCGTTTCGCCATGGAGATCACCGAGGTCCGGATCTTTCCGGTCAACGAAGAGAAGCTCAAGGCGTACGTCACCATCACCTTCGATCACTGCTTCGTGGTTCGCGATCTCAAGGTGATTCACGGCAACACCGGCCTCTTCATTGCCATGCCGGCCAAGCGTCGCAAGGACGGGACTTTCAAAGACATCGCTCATCCGCTCAACTCCGAGACGCGCGAGATGATGGAGAAGCGGATCCTGGTGGAGTACGAGCGAGAGGTGAAGCGGTTGGAAGAGCAGGGCAACACGGGGCCAAAACTCGCTGCCGGGGGCGACGGAGACTGACGAAATGGGCCAGGGCCGAAACAGCGACTTCAAGATCTTCACCGGCAACGCGAACCCCTCCCTGGCCAAGTCGGTCTGCGACAACCTCGAGCGGCCACTCTCCAAGGCCGAGGTGGGCCGCTTCTCCGACGGCGAGATCCAGGTCGAGATCGACGAGAACGTGCGCGGGCTCGACGCCTTCGTGATCCAGCCGACCTCGCCGCCGGCCAATGACCACATCATGGAGCTGCTTGTGATGGTCGACGCGCTCAAGCGCGCCTCGGCCGGCTCCATCACCGCGGTGATTCCGTACTACGGCTACGGCCGGCAGGACCGGAAGGTGGCGCCGCGCACGCCGATCACCGCCAAGCTCGTCGCGGATCTGCTGCAGACCGCGGGCTGCACGCGCGTGGTGTCCATGGACATGCACGCCGGGCAGATCCAGGGCTTCTTCAACATCCCCTTCGATCACCTCTACGCCGGCCCGGTTTTCCAGGACCACATCCGCAAGAAGTACAAGAACATGGATGACCTGGTGGTCGTCAGCCCGGACGCGGGCGGCGTGGAGCGCGCGCGCGCCTACTCCAAGCGGCTCGGCACCACGCTGGCGATCATCGACAAGCGGCGCCCGAAGGCGAACGTGGCCGAGATCCTGAACCTCATCGGCGACGTGAAGGGCAAGGACGCGATCCTGCTCGACGACATGATCGACACCGCCGGCACCATCACCCAGGCCGCGGCGGCGCTGCTCGAGAAGGGCGCGCGCAGCGTGAGTGCCTACGCGGTGCACGGCGTGCTCTCGGGTCCGGCCATCGAGCGCATCACCAACTCGCCCCTGCAGAAGGTGATCGTCACCGACACCATCCCCATGAGCGACAAGGTGAAGGCCTCGGGCAAGTTCGAGGTGCTGTCGACGGGGCGCGTGTTCGCCGAGGCGATCCGCCGCATCCACAACTTCGACTCGCTGAGCTCGCTGTTCTCGTAGCAGCCGAGCGCTCCCAGGCTCGAACTTCTCCCCCGCTGCGACGCGCCGTGCTAGGTCTTCCTCCCCGGAGGAGCCATGCGCGTCTTCTGCAGCCAGTGCGGCACGCCCAACGACGGACAGCCCGGCACGAAGGTGATGTGCACCAACTGCACGGCCGTCTTCGAGGTGCCTGGCACCTCCAACTTCGGCGTGGCGCAGACGGTGATGTCGGGCACGCCGCCCCCGGGCGCGCCCTCGCCGCTGACGAACGTGCCCACCCAGCCCGGCGCTCCGAACTTCCCGCCGACGCCGGCGCCGCAGAACCTTCCCGCGCCCAACGCGCCGAGCTGGGGCGCACCGGCTGTGAACCCCGGCCAGCCTGGCCCCATCTATCCCGCGCCCGCCAACCAGGCCGCGAGCGGCACCAACGGCCTGGCGATCGCGTCGCTGGTGCTGGGAATCCTCTGCTGCATCCCGTTCGCTTCCATCGCCGCCATCGTCACCGGCGCGCTGGCCATCCAGCAGATCGACGCCAACAGGACGCAGACCGGCAAGGGCCTCGCCATCGCTGGCATCAGCCTGGGCGGCATCTCGCTGCTGTTCACCATCCTGGGCATCATCGGCAGCCTCGTCGGACACCACTAGCCGGAGCACACGATGCCTTTGTGGGTGGCGGCGATCCTGGGCGTGGTGGAAGGGCTCACCGAGTACCTGCCGGTCTCGTCGACGGCGCACATTCAGCTCGCCGGCGTGCTGCTCAAGGTGAGCGACATGCCGGGGTTCGCGAGCTTCGACATCTTCATTCAGCTCGGCGCGATCCTCGCGGTGCTGGTGGAGTACCGCGAGCTGCTCTGGGCGCGCCTGCTCGGCCTGCGCAAGCGCGACCCCAAGGCAATCCAGCTCTTCAGCGCGCTCATCGCAGGCTTCATCCCCGCGGCGATCGTGGGCGTCATCGCGAAGAATGCGATTCAAAAGTATCTATTTGGCATCACAACCATCTGCATCGCGTTCGTGGTGGGTGGCGTGGTGATGATCGCCGTCGATGCCTGGTACAAGCGCAAGGCCGACAGGGGAATCGACGGCATCGACAAGGTCACCGTGAAGCACGGCTTCGTCATCGGGCTCGGGCAGCTGTTCTCGCTCATCCCCGGGACGTCGCGCTCGATGAGCACCATCGTCACCGGCCAGCTCTGCGGCCTCTCGACCGCGACCAGCGCCGAGTTCTCGTTCTTGCTCGGCCTGATCACGCTCGGCGCCGCGACGGTCTACACAGGGTTCAAGGACCGCCACGAGCTCATGGTCGCCGGCGGCGGCGCGATGGTGGTCGGCGTGGTGGTGTCGTTCTTCGTGGCCTGGGCCGTGATCCACGGCTTCATCCGCTACCTGCAGAAGCGCGGACTGGCGCCGTTTGGCTACTACCGCATCGCGCTCGCGGCGCTGGTGTGGATCACGCTGCGCTAGCGAGGCGGAACGCGCAAGCCACGACAGCTGTGAGCGCAGCCACGGCCACGATCGCAAACGCCGCATGGGCGCGACGGGTGCGAGCCAGCTGATATGGATGGTCGTAGTACGCCCGCGCAGCCGCGACGCGCCCCTCCGGTGTGGCCGGCGCACGCGGGGAGTCGTGGACGGCGGCGAGCAGATCCACCTCGCGCCGGTGCGTGGACAGGACCTCCGCCCAGCTCGCTCTCGGCAATCCCTGGATCACGAGGTCCTCGGCCACCGAGCGCGCCCGAGGGTAGCGCCCGGTGAGGGCCACCGCGCCCGTGGGAAACACGCTCAGCATGTAGCCGAACGGCATGATCGCGCTCTCCACCAGGTTGGCGTACGCGCCGAGCTCTTCACTCACGAAGACCCACGCGCGCGTGGAGGGCGCGAGGGCCAGCGGCTGCGTCTCGCGCTGGATCCCCAGCGGACGAAAGCCAAGCACCTCGAGCGCGCGCGCGTCCTCGGCCAGCGCGGGCGGCACCGGCGAAAATGGCTCGACGCGGATGGTGACGCCGCCCGGGCGCAGGAAGAGCGCCGCGCGTGATCGCACCGCGGCCAGCGTCACCAGCCCGGTCACCACTCCCAGCGCCTGCGCGTCCACCTTGCGACCTACCGATCGCCCAGCATCGCCTTGATCTCGTTGATCCGGCGCGTCATGTCCTCGCGCTTGAGATCGCGGAACGCCGCAGGAATGAGCTCGCGGCTGGTGCACTCCTGCACCGCCACCAGGTTCTGCAGCTCGATCTCCATGGGGTAGCTCGGCGGGATGAAGTCCTCGAGCACCTTCACCACGTCCTGGTCCTGCACGTGCTCGCGGCCCTCGGAGAGCGCGCGGAACTTGGCGCGAACCAACGCGGCCTCGATGTCGGCGCCGCTCATGGTGGGCGTGCTCGCCGGCACCAGGCTCGAGAACGTGCCCACCTTGGACACGTTCACGTTGGCCTTCTTGGCCACCACGCGGAAGAGCTCGTCGCGCTCCTCGGGCGTCTGCGGATAGAAGAGCGCGAGGTGCTCCTCGGCGCGGCCCTGGCGCTTCAGGTCGATGGGCAGCAGGTCCGGACGGCAGGTGAGCAAGAACCAGACGATCTTGCCGCGGAACTCCGTGTTGCCCATGAACGACGCGATCTGGCTGAACACGCGCGCGCTCGTGCCCGAGTCGCCCGAGCTGCCGCGGTTGCCGAGGAAGGCGTCGGCCTCATCGATGATGACCGCGACGGGCCACATGGCCTTGAGCAGGTTGAAGATGCGCTCGAGGTTGCCCTCGGTCACGCCCTGCCACTGGCTGCGGAAGTTGAGGAACTTCACGCACGGGATGCCGATCTCGCCGGCGAAGCAGGTGGCCAGGAAGGTCTTGCCCGTGCCCACCGGGCCGCCGATGAGGTAGCCCATGGGCAGCACGTCGGTCTTGCCCTTCTTGATGGCGCTCGCGGCCGCGCGAAGCATGCCCTTCGCTTTGTCGTGGCCCGCGACGACGTCGAGCGTGAAGCGCGGCTCGATGATCTCCAAGAGGCCCAGCGCCTCGGCCTGGATCATGTCGCGCTTGCGCTGCTTGAGCATGTCCATCGAGATCTTGTGTCCGCGCTCGACGGCCTCGGTGAAGAGCCGCTCCAGGTGCAGCCGCGAGAGGCCGGCGGTGAGCTTGGCGAGCGCCGCCAGCGGCACCTCGCTGACCTCGGAGAGCTTCCGGTCGCCGAGCTTGGCCTCGAGGAAGTCCGCGCGCTCCTCCTCGGTGGGCAGGGCGATCTCGATCTGCGCGGCGTAGGGGTTGCGCGCGATGCGAGGCGCCACCTCCGCCAGGTTCTCGCAGATGAGGCAGATGCTCAGGTTCGCCGCGAGGAACTGCGGATCGTGCGCCCAGCGCACCAGGGTCACCAGCGCGAAGCGATCCACCTCGGGCATGCTCGCCATGTCGCCGCCGGGGGCGATGGTCTCCGCGAAGTCGATGACCAGGGCGATGCTCTTGCCGTCGGCGATGCGCAGGCGCAGGTAGTTCTCCAGCACCTGGAGCGCGCGGCCCGGATCCTTGGGCATCGACTTGGCCATCTCGGTGCCGTACATGGCGTCGAAGCCGTTGAGCGCGCGCAGGAAGTCCTGCTGGCTCTCGGGCGTGGCCGCGCGGATGCCGCTGGAGCGGTCGTAGTAGAGGACGTGGTCGCGCGCGCCGAAGAGCTCCTCCGCCAGGAACTGCTTCAGCGGCACGAAGACGCGGTTGCCCTGCGCGTCGGTCGAGGGCTGCTGATCGCGCACCGCGCCGTGCAGCAAGAACGTGGAGACGGTGCGCGTGTAGTACTGCTCGGCGAGCTTCTGCGCCCAGCCGGGGAGCTGCGCGAGCGCGTCGTCCTGGGGAACGGCTTTCTTGGCTTTGGCCATTGGCGGGCTCCGAGCGGGCCGCAGACGCGCGTCCGGGCCCTCCACGATTCATATCTGGCTGCGAGCTACTGCGCCTTCTGCAGCGTCACCTTGGCCTGGATGGGCTGGCCCGGGTCGAACGACTGCGAGAACGGCTT
The DNA here is from genome assembly GCA_018266075.1 of Deltaproteobacteria bacterium. Taxonomy (GTDB): domain Bacteria; phylum Myxococcota; class Myxococcia; order Myxococcales; family SZAS-1; genus SZAS-1. Next base: position 27,554 of record JAFEBB010000088.1, read on the forward strand.
GTAGCCGTCGAGCTTGGCCTCGATCACGTGCTTGGCCGTGGCGTCCGAGCTGCCCATGAAGGTGGCGTCTTTTGCATCCTTGGCGATGACCACCTTGCCGTCGAGGCTCACCTCGGCGCCCGAGGTCTCGAGCACGATCATCGCCGGGACGGAGGCGGCCGCGGCCTTGGGTGCATCGGGCTTGGGCGCGTCGGCGGTGGCCTCGCCCTTCTTCTTCAAGGGCACGTCGACGTCGACTTCTTTCTTGGCCTCGACGCTGAAGTTCTTCTTCTGCAGCTCGTAGCCCTTGGAGGTGACCGAGACCTCGTGGTCGCCCGCAGGGAGCGAGAGGCTGAGCGGCGTGGAGCTGCCCGCCGGCTGGCCGTCGACGATGATCACCAGATTTTCACTGGGCGTGCAGGTGAGCAGCAGCGTGCCCTGGGCCTTGCCCAGCACGTTCAGGCCCACCACGCCGGCGAGCCCCAGCGCCACCACGCCCCCTGCCACGCCGAGCATGAGCGGGAGCTTGCTCTTCTGCGGCGGCGCCTCGTCGTCGGCCTCAGGGAGGCGCGTCTTCTGCGAGCGCTGGTTCTGCGGGATCTGCGTGGCCTCGCTCTCGAAGTCCTCGTCGACCAGGCTCGCGAGGGGCGACGGCTCCACCGCCACCGGCGCCATGCGCGCGTTGGTGCGGATGGGGTTCGGGCCGGAGACGGAGTTGCGCGTGGGCGCCAGCGCCGGTCCGACGCCGGTGTTGCGCGCGCCCGGCGGCGGCCCCGGCATGGGCGCGCGGCCCTGGGTCATCACCGGCGGACCGGGCACACCGGGGCGCGTCCCGTTCACGCCCGGGTTGGTGATCGCCGGACGGATGCCGGTGGCGCGCGGCGCGGGATTTCCCGGCGGGGCGGCACGCGGCGCGGAGGTCGGGCCAGGCGCCTCGGCGAGCATCATCGTCGACTCGTGCGGCGGCTGCTCGGCCACCGGCGGCGGCAACGGACGCGCGGCGGGCGCTGGCGCGGCACCACCGGCGAGCGCAGCCATGCCCGGCGGCAGCTTGATCTCCGCGTACTCCGCGAGCTTCGTCTTCTCGCGCTCCACGTCCTCCGCGAACGTGGACTTCATGAACTGCATGAGGTCCTTGCGCGAGAAGATGGTGTCGTTGGTGATGAGGAAGCGCTGCAGCTCGTCGCCGAGCTCGTTGGCGTAGGAGAAGCGGTCCTCCACGTCTTTCGCCAGGGCGCGCAGGACGATCTTCTCCAGCGCGGGCGGGATGCGGCGGTTGTAGGTGGAGGGCGGCAGGATGTCGACGGCGCGCACCTTCTCCAGCACGCTGAAGTCGCTCTCGCCCACGAAGAGGCGCTCGCCGGTGAGCATCTCGTAGAGCACCACGCCGAGCGCGAACACGTCGCTGCGGCGATCGAGCGGCAGGCCGCGCACCTGCTCCGGGCTCATGTAGCCGAACTTGCCCTTGAGGATGC
>JAFEBB010000089.1 GCA_018266075.1 Deltaproteobacteria bacterium
CGCTCGGCTACAGTCACTCTCTGTCAACACCGCTTACCCGGACAGGCTCCTAGCCCGCGCGACGCCGGCCGACCTTCAGGAACAGCACCGATCCGAAGAGCGCGACGAGCGCGCTGCTGCCGCCGAAGCGATGTGGCGTCGCCGAGGCCGTGGCCCCTTCGGTGAAGAGCGTGACCGAGCTCGGCGGATCCGGCGTGGGTCCGACGTTGTTGAACGTGGCGTCGTAGGTGAGCTGCGCGGGCGTGACCACCGTGCTCAGCCGGGTGACCTTCGTGGCTGCGCTGTCGACGAACGGTGCGAGCGCGCCGGTCACCACGGTGGTGCCGTGCACACCCTCGATGACCCAGGCCTCGCCATTCGCGGCGGTGACCGCCTTGGCCACGGCGGCCGAGTAGCTGGTCTGCGCCACCGCGGGATCGAGCTGCGAGAGCGTGATCGTCGCGGCGTCGTCCGGCTCGCGGCTCGAGGTGTCGACGATGAAGGCCGTGAACGCCATGGTGCTCGCCGCGCCGAGCTGACCAATCTTCATATCCACCCCGCGATCGACCTCGGGAACTGTGTAGTGCACGCCCACCGAGACGCCGCCGCCGGGTGCGCCCGACGGCTTGAACGCGATGAACCAGCGGCCGGCGCCCACGTAGCCATCGATCACGCTCTGCTGCGCGACCGGATAGGTGAAGCCGTTCTGCGAGAGCCAGTCGTTGAGCGCGGTCGAGGTGTCGGCGCTCACGGGCGTGGCCGTCACCGGACCGACCGTCACGCTCGGGCCCGTGCGGACATTGCCGTCGGGGTTCGCCTCGTGGGGCGCCGCAGCACCTTTGGTGGCGCCGCCGCAGCCGCAGCTCTCGCCGCCGCTGAGTGGCCCGCCCTGCTGAATCTCGACGATCACTTGCGGACGCGTGGCGCTCTCGAGCGCGTCGAGGTCGCTGGCGGGGATGGCGTTGGGATCGATGGTCGGCTGCGCGCCGGTGGGGACGATGGCGCCAAAGTCGCCGCCATCCGGCACGAAGACCTCGATCACCACATCGGTCGAGCTCGGGTGGACGGAGATGAACTCGCGCTCGGCGTCCATCACCACATTCGCAGTCACCTCACGGGTGACCAGGCCCACTCAAGCTCGAGCGACGCGCGGCGCGAAGCTCACCCCGCTGCCAGCGAGGACACCCGAGAGCAAAAGTACAAGTCGGCGATTCATGAATTGCACCTCACGGCTTTCCCACGAGGACCATCGCGTCGAAGTGAACGTTGTACGAGCCACGCGCCATCGGACCTGGCGTCCGGGAGCACCGTGCCCGAAGCGTGGTACCAGGTGAGCCGAGGATACATCGACGTGCCTAGGCGCGCTTCGCGAGCGCGTTGATGTCCGGCACTTCGAGCACGTGCTTCTCGTAGCCACCCGTCGCCGCGTTCACCATGGCCTGCGCGACGTCGCGAAGCGTGCTCGCCTTATCGAACGCGTGGAAGAGACCGTACGCCCAGCCCACCAGCGGGTAGTACTTGTTCACGTACTTTTGACCCGGCATCGGCTTCATCATTGCCGGCCGGAAGTTGTAGACGCCCTTGAACGGCATCTTCATCAGTGCGTTCTCGGCGCGGCCCTTCACGCGGGCCCACATCGTCTTGCCCTGCTCGGTGCCGTCGGTGCTGGCGCCGGAGATGTGAACCAGCGTCATCGACGGATCCGCGATGAGCTGCGCGAAGTGGATCACCGTGTCGTAGGTGATGCGCGTGTACTCGGCCTCGGTCAGGCCCACGGAGCTGATGCCCGCGCAGTAGAAGCACGCGTCGTAGCCCTTGGGCAGCTCGGTGAGCTTGAGGAAGTCGGGAACGATTTGTTCTTTCAACCTGGGGTGCGTGTGGCCGCACGGCTTGCGGCTCACGCTCAAGACCTCGGTGACCGCCGGGTTCTCGAGCAACGCGAGCAGCACGCCCTCCCCGACCATTCCGGTGGACCCGGTGAGGATGACTTTCATGTTGCAGATCCTAGCCGTTGCCGGCCGACGGTTTGGATAATTCGAGCCGCGCCAGCCCGCGCGACTTCGCCATCCACGGGTCGCGCGTGTCGAGCGCGCGGTGGAGCTGCGGCACGCTCACCACCCACGGCCCCACGCGGCCGTTCACGTCGATGACCAGCACCGCGTCCTTCTCCGGCAAGTACGCGCCGAGCGGCGAGTGGTGCCCGCCGCCCCAGCCGAAGAGCGGCTGGCGATTGAAGTTAGCGATATATCGATAGCGAGGGTCGTTCACGCGCTGGAGCTCGGTGCGAAGCGAGTCGAGCTGGAGGTCGCGCAGCGCCGCCGCCTCCTGGCCCGACTTCACGCGAAGCACCTCCACGATCTGATCGAGCGACATGCCGCCGATGCGCGCGCCAAAGAACGTGCGGACTGGCGTGTCGTCGAGGACCTTGGTCGGCTCTGCAGGAACGCCAGCGCTGCGGAGCACCAGCGCGAGGCTGGTGGGTCCGCACATGGCCGTGGGCTTCTGGGTGATGAGCCCCGTGCGCCGGTAGATCTCCGCCACCGGTTGCTGCCACGCGAGCTCCAGGAGCCCGGGCGCGAAGTCGGAGATGCCGTGGTCGAGCGCGTACACGCTCCCATTCATAACCGCGTCGGCTCGCGGCTGCTCGCTCGCTCCCCGAGCGCTCCGCGGTTGCCGCTCGGGCCCCGACGGCCCACCTGAAAGCAAACCGCGAAAGCTTGAATCGACATGGACTCCCCAGAGCCGGCCGCTCCTCCGAAGAACCACCGGGCGCGCGGGCGGCTCATCGCCGTGGCAGTGGTCGTGGCCGCGCTGGTGGCCGGCTTCTTCTACTGGCTCAACGCGCGGCACTACGTCAGCGACGACGACGCGCAGATCGACGGCGACATCGTGAACTTGAGCCCGCGCATCTCGGGCACGCTGCTCGCGGTGCACGTGCAGGAGAACCAGGTCGTGAAGGCCGGCGACCCCATCGCCGAGATCGATCCGCGCGACTACCAGGTCGCCTACCAGGCAGCCGAGGCAGCGCTCACCCAGGCCAAGGCCAACCAGGCGGAGGCCGAGGAGAACCGCGCGCGAGCGCTGGCGCTCACGCGCGCCGGCGCGATGACCAAGTCGGAGCGCGACCGACTGGTGAGCACCGCCGACGTCGATGCCGCGCAGGTGAAGCTCGCCGAGGCGCAGCTGGAGCAGGCGCGGCTCAACCTGAGCTACACGAAGATCGTCGCGCCGGTGGACGGCATCATCGGCAAGAAGGCCATCGCTCCGGGCGACCACGTTTCACCGGGCCAGGAGATGGTGGCCATCTCGCAGGTTGATCACCTCTGGGTCACCGCGAACTTCCGGGAGAACAAGCTGCGGCGCATCCACCCCGGGCAGCGCGTGCACGTGCACGTGGACGCGCTGGGCAAGACGTTCACCGGCGTGGTGACCAGCATCGGCGGCGCCACGGGCGCGAGCTTCAGCGTGCTGCCGCCGGAGAACGCCACGGGTAACTACGTGAAGGTCGTGCAGCGCATTCCGGTGCGCATCGACTTCGATCCCGGGCAGGCCGGGCTCGATCGGCTACGCCCGGGCATGTCGGTGGAGCCGAAGGTGAAGCTCGGATGAGCGCGCCCGCTGCCACCGCTGCGCCGTCGTACTTCGAGACCGGCTGGACCGGCGGCCGGAATCCGTGGGCCATCGCGCTGGTGGTCACCATGGCCACGTTCATGGAGGTGCTCGACACCAGCGTGGCGAACGTGAGCTTGCCGCACATCGCCGGCGACCTCTCGGTCACCAGCGACGAGAGCACCTGGGTGCTGACCTCGTACCTGGTGTCGAACGCGATCATCCTGCCCATCAGCGGCTGGCTGGCCACCCGCTTCGGACGCAAGCGCTTCTACATGACGTGCGTGGCGCTCTTCACGGTGAGCTCGCTGCTCTCCGGCCTGGCGCCGAGCCTGGGCACGCTCATCTTCTTCCGCATCTTGCAGGGGCTCGGCGGCGGCGGGCTCGCGCCCAGCGAACAAGCCATCCTCGTGGACACGTTTCCGCCGGTGAAGCGCGGCATGGCCATGGCCATCTACGGGATGGCCGTGGTGCTCGCGCCTGCAATCGGCCCAACGCTCGGCGGCTACATCACCGATCACTCGTCGTGGCGGTGGATCTTCTTCATCAACGTTCCCGTGGGCCTCGCTTCGCTCGCGCTCTCGCACCGCTTCGTGACCGATCCGCCGCACCTGGTGCGCATGCGCAAGGAAGCCGGCTCCATCGACTACGTGGGCCTCGGACTGGTGGCGCTGACGCTCGCGTTTCTGCAGTACGCGCTCGACCGCGGCCAGGAGGCCGACTGGTTCCACAGTACGACCATCGTCATCTGCGCGGTCGTCTCCGCGGTGTGCCTGATCGCGTTCATCCTCTGGGAGTGGCGCGAGCCCAACCCGGTCATCGATCTGCGCATGTTCAAGAACCGCACCTTCACCACCTCGAACGTGATGATGCTGGTGCTCGGGTTCTCGCTCTACGGCACCACGGTGATGCTCCCGCTCTTCGAGCAGCAGCTCCTCGGCTACACCGCTGAGCGCGCCGGCCTGACGCTCTCGCCGGGTGGCTTCATGGTCATGGCCATGATGCCGCTGGTGGGCTTTCTGATGACGCGCATGAGCGTGCGGGTGCTCATCGGCTTCGGGCTGACGACGCTGGCGCTGGCGCTGCGGTACATGTCGCGGCACCTCTACGTGGGTGTGGACTTCCACACCGTGTGGATGCTTCGCGTGTACCAGATGGTGGGCATGGCCTTCCTCTTCGTGCCCATCAACTCCGCCGCGTACGTGGGAACTTCACCCGAGCAGAGCAACGCGGTCTCGGGGATGATGAACGTCTCCCGAAACATCGGCGGCTCGCTGGGCATCTCCTTCGTGACCACGCTCATCGCGCGGCGCTCGCAGTTCCATCAAGCGGAGCTGTCGAGCTCGACCAACCTGTACAACCCGGCGTTCGCGGACCGCTGGCGCAGCGTGGCGCGCGCGTTCGAGAGCGTGGGCAGCTCTTCGGTCGACGCGGCACACCAGGGGCTCGCCGTCGTCTACCGGCAGATGCAGCTCCAGGCCGCGCAGCTCGCGTACCTCGATGCGATCCACATGCTGGCCATCGCCGTCGCCTGCATGCTTCCGCTGCTGCTCTTCGTGAAGTCGCCCAGGCCGGGCGAGACCACCGCCGCCGTCTGACGCTTGCGAGCCCCACACACCCGCGAAACAATCTCCGCCCGCGCGCGGAGATTCCGATGCGTGACAACGACTCAATCGACGACATCATCGAGTACCAACTCAGGAATGGTGGGCTGTCGCGGCGCGAGTTCGGCGCGCTCGGCCTGGGCGCAGGGTTGATGGCGGTGCTGCCGTCCGTGCCGGGCGCGGTGGACGTCGTCGAGACCGACGTGGACATCAAGACGCCCGACGGAATCGCGGACGCGTACTTCGTGCACCCGGCGAAGGGCGCGAGCCCCGGCGTGCTCATCTGGCCCGACATCTTCGGTTTGCGGCCCGCGTTCCGGCAGATGGGGAAGCGCCTGGCGCAGGCGGGCTATTCAGTACTGGTGGTGAATCCGTTCTATCGAAAGAAGCGTGCGCCCACCGCGCCCGAGCACGCCGACTTCCAGGACACAAAGACGCGCGACCTGCTCATGGGCCTCATGGGCTCGCTCACGCCGGAGACCTCGGCCGTGGACGCGAAGGCGTTCGTGGCGTTCCTCGACGCTCAGCCCTCGGTCGACACCAGGCGCAAGCTGGGGACCATGGGCTACTGCATGGGCGGACCGCTGACCCTGCGCACCGCCGCGGCATCCCCGAGCCGCATCGGCGCGGGGGCGTCGTTCCATGGCGGCAACCTCGTCACCGACAAGCCCGACAGCCCGCACCTGCTCATTCCAAAGATCACTGCACACTATCTCTTCGCGATTGCCGAGAACGACGACCAGAAGCAGCCCGAGGCGAAGACCGTCCTGCGCGACGCGTTCGCGAAGGCCAAGCTGCCCGCCGAGATCGAGGTCTACGCGGGCACGAAGCACGGTTGGTGTCCGCCAGACTCACAAGTGTACAACCCGGACGCTGCCGAGAAGGCGTGGACGCGCTTGCTCGCCTTGTTCAAGTCAGCACTCACCCAGGGTTCGTGATAGTCCCGAGAGCGCATGAGCGCGTGGAAGCAGAGCCTCATCACTGTGGTCCTGGTGCTGGCCGTGGCGCTCGCCGGCGCGGCGGTGGGCGGCGTGGTCGCTGCCAACTACGTCATGCACAACTTCCAGGCGCGCGTTCGCATCCCCGAGCAGCCGATGTCGGTGAAGCTCGACAAGCCCGTCGACGTGGTGGCCGACCTCGTGAACCCGGTGAGCGTGGCCGTGGAGGCGCACGTCTCCACCGACGTGCCCGTGGATCAGCACTTCAAGATTCCCCTCGACCAGAACATCACCGCCGAGGCCACCATCAACCACGAAGTGCCCGTGAAGGTGGACGTGCACATCAAGCAGGACGTCCCGCTCGACACGAAGATCTACCTGAACACCGTGGTCACCCTGCCGGTGATGGGCAGCACCGTGGACGTGCCGGTGAAGGCCTGGGTGCCGCTCAAGACGCGAATCCCCGTCGATGTGGTGGTGCCCATCGATCAGAAGGTGCCGCTGTCTTTCACCGCGCCGGTTTCCGCGCACATCCACCAGACGTTCGACGTGCCGCTGCGCGTGAAGGTGAACGCCGACGTGCCGGTGAAGACCACGGTGCAGGTGCCGCTGGTGAAGAACCTGCACGCCCAGGTGCACATGCCGGACACCGCCATCCAGGCCGTCGTGCAGCAGACCGACATCTCCGTGCCGCTCTCGAACGTGCAGCTCGAGCCCACCAAGAAGTAGCCGAGGAGGGTCGTGCGTGTTCTCGCTCTTCCGCCGCAAGCCGAAGACGCAGCGGGAGCTGGTGGTCCTCGGCGACCAGGCGCGCGCCCGCGGCAAGCCGAAGAAGGCCATCCTCCACTATCAAGCGGCGCTCGCGGTCGGCCCCGACGACGCCACCATCCACGGCAAGCTCGCCCCGCTGCTCGCCAAGACGCAGCAGGGCGACGCGGCGCTGATGAGCTTCAAGGCCGCGGCCGACGGGCACCTCGCCAAGGGCTTCGCCGATCGCGCCATCGCCGTGTGGACGCAAGCCGCGGGCTCGTTCCCCAACCAGCCGCGCATCTGGCAGGAGCTCGCGCGCCTGCAGCTCGATCGCGGCCGGCGCGCGGATGCGCTCAAGGCCCTGCTCGACGGCCGCCTTGCCTTGAAGCGCAAGGACGAGCGCGCCGAGGCCGCGGTGCTCTTGCGCCAGGTGCTGGAGCTCGAGCCAGGCCACGCGGAAGCGCGGCTCGATCTCGCACAGCTCCTGGGCAAGCTCGGCCAGCGCGACGAGGCGCTCGCGCTGTTGGCGCCGCTCGAGTCGAGCCCGCCGGCGCTGCTCAAGCGCGTGCGCAAGGCGCAGTTCTGGATTGCACCTTCGCTGGGGCGGCTGTGGCGCTGGTTTCGCGCCTGAACAGGCCCTTCGCGGGGTGTGAAACCTGAGGCGGCGTTTCTCGTCCGCCGAGGGATGACGCGCATCCCGGACCGAATTTTCTGTGGAGCACGGGTTTCTTGCGGACGTTCTGGGCGCGCCGCGAAGTCGTTGCTAGCATCGAGCGCAATGCGAACTGCCCCAGCTCTGGTGGTTGTGTCCCTGGTCGTCGTGTTCAGCAGTGCGTGGGCCGAAGGAACCGCTCCCGCAACCGGTGGCGCGAAGTCCGCTGCCGCAGCGGCGCAGGCGCTCGAGTCCGCGCAGAAGGCGCTCGACGCCGCGGTCAAGAAGATCGAGCCCGACCCGCCGAGCAACGCGGATCTCGACGCCGCGCACGCGGCCGTCGAAGTGCTCAAGAAGGCCATTGACGACGGCGCCGCGTTCGAGGAGCAGGACCTCGAGTACGCCAAGGCCGCGCTCGCCGCGCGCAAGGAGCTGCGCACCCAGCGCGAGTACGTCGACGACCGGCGCGCGAAGGTGAAGATCTTCGACGAGCGCCGCAAGATCGACGCCGCCCTCGCCGCGCTCAACGCCGCCGCCGCGAAGACCGAGCCCAAGACGGCCGGTCCGAAAGACTTCGAAGACGCGCACACGGCCATGGCCGCGCTCGGGAACGAGCTCAAGGCCGGCCAGGAGTTCGCGAAGCAGGACGCGAAGTACGCGGCGTATCTCAATGAGACCGAGGCCACGCTCACCAAGCAGCAAAAGGCCGTGGACGACCGCTTCGCCGCCATCGAGCTCGACAAGCACAAGGTCAAGGTCCAGGCGGCGCGCGATGCGCTCAACGCCGCGGTCGCGCCGCTGGGCAAGGGCGGCACCGACGCGCAGTTCGACGCCGCCCTGCACGCCTCCTCCGACCTCACCAAGCTGCTGGATGAAGGCAAGCCGTTCGAGTCGCGCGACCACGCCTACAAGAGCGACGCAGAGCACGGCCGAAACGAGATCGCCGCCGCGAAGAAGAAGATGGACGACTACGTGGCCAGCGTCGGGCTCGCGAAGTTGAAGGCCGACATCGAGCCCGCGCGGCTGCAGCTCGTCGAGGCCCAGAAGGCGCTGCACGCCAAGAACCCGGCGCCCGAGGCGCTCGCCGAGGCCAAGACCGCTGCGTTCGTCGTCGGCAAGCTCGTGGAGAAGTCGCAGTCCAAGGCCGACGCCAGCCCCGCATTCGCGCAGTACCTCGAGGACACCAAGAAGACGCTCACCGACGTGGAGGTGCAGCTCCAGCTGCGCAGCCTGGATTCGGCCAAGAAGGACCTGAACGCGTCGATGAAGAACCTCGACAAGCGCAACGCCACCGACGACAACTTCCAGGAAGCCAAGCTGGCCATGACCGTGCTCGAGAAGACCCTCGAGACCGTGCACGCCAAGGAGCCCGCGCTCCAGGGCCCCGTCGCCGACGCCCGCGCGACGCTGAAAGACGCCAAGGCCAAGATGGAGCTGCGCCGCTATCAGGTGGATCTCACGCGCGCGCACGACAAGCTCGCCGACGCGCTCAAGACCGCCGAGGCCGCGTGCAAGAAGATCTGGGAGGCCAAGGTCGACGAGACCATCCTCGGCGACGCGGAGAAGAGCGTGAAGGCCCTCGAGCCGATCCTCGCGGAGAACAAGCCCTTCGTGAAGAAGGACGCCGACTACCGCGACTTCGACAAGAAGGTCACCGACCGCGCCAAAGAGCTCACCGATCGCATCGCTGGCCGCCGCGTGCAGCTCGCCGCCGGCGCCGGTCGCAACCAGCTCTCGGACCTGGTGGACAAAGCGAAAGCCGCGCTCGACGTGGCCCAGAAGCCCGAGGCCACCGACGCCGAGGTCGACGCCGCGCAGAAGGCCTTCGACGCCATCCAGCCCGCGCTCGACGCCAACGCCAAGCTCGAGAAGCAGGACAAGGGCTACGCCGAGAAGGCCGAGCGCGCCCGCGAGCAGCAGATGCGGATCATGGACGGCCTCGGCTTCGCCAAGGACGCGCACGCGCTGCGCAAGGCGCTCGCCGACGCGCTGGCTGCGGGCAACACCGCCGTCGACGCCGGCAGCAAGTCGAAGGATCCGAACACGCAGAAGTCGCAGTACGAGAGCGCCATCAAGCTCTTCAAGTCGTGCGCGGAAGACGGCGCGAGCATGGTGGCCCAGAAGCCGCCGCTCGCGAAGGTCGTCGTCCTCGTGAACGGCAGCCCCAACATGCCCAAGGAGGTGATGGCGCTCTGCACCCAGCGCAGTGAGGCCACCCAGCCGCTGCTCGATCAGTCCACCGCGCTCGCCTACTTCCACAACGGCCCGCAGAAGGACTACGAGACCGCCAAGGCCGCGCAGGGCAAGGGCGACAAGACCGCGGCCGCGTCGCAGTACGGCGAGTGCATCGCCGACGGCCGGATCTTCGCGCAGCGCTATCCCAAGCTGAAGGACGACAAGTTCGAGGTCGCGGGCGCGAGCTTCACCGTGGGCCAGCTCGTCGACGAGTGCGTGAAGCAGAAGGCGGCGCTGAAATAGTTCGCCAGCCTGTTCCGGGGCGCAAGGCGCCGGCTGCGTGACGGTGTCACTCACCCAGGCCAACAGCGCGAACGCTCGTCTGGGCTTGAGCGCCATGGTCGGCACCAGCGGACTCGTCTCGCTCGCGCCGGGCACGGGCTTCACCGCGCGCGGCGGCGACTGGATCGGCTCGGGCGCCAGGGCGCACGGCAGCGCCGAAGACCAGCCGTAGGCAACGCCCGGAACCGAACAGGCCACCTTCCAGAAGCTCGCCTGGCGCGCGCCCTGCAGCACCCAGCTTGGGCGGCGTGGGAGGGCGGGATGGATGAGAGGCGGCGGAAGGCAGCGGAGCGTCTTCTTCGGGCACAGCGCGCGTATCGCGAAGCGCAGAAGGCGCTGTGGGGCGTGTACTCCGACGACAATCCTGCGCGAGCGGCCTACAAAGCTGCGCGCGAGGAGTTGCAGGCGGCTGAGCAGGAAGTCCGTGAGCTGAACTCGACGATTCTCCTCGAGGCCTGCGAGCAGACCGGCTCGCCGCCCTGACGAGATCCGGTCACATCGTCACTTGCGCGTGTACCACCACGCCCAGGCGATGAGCACCGGCTGAAGCGGCAGCCGCAGCCAGTTGAGCCAGCCGGCGCCTTCCTTGGCGCCGAAGATGGCGATGTCGTGCAGCGCCACGTTCACGTTCGCGGGAAACACCGCGACGAGCAGCGCGATGATCGCCCACGCCGCATACGGCCGCAGCTTGGGAATCAGCACCGACACGCCCAGTGAAATCTCGATGAGCCCTGAGAAGAGCACCAGGAAGTCATGCGCCGGCAGGTACGACGGCATCATCGGCAAGTAGAAATCGGGCCGCACCAAATGCAGCGTGCCGCCGCCGATGTAGAACGCGGCCATCACGACCAGCAGGACGCGCTTCATCACGGGGCCGGGCGGATGCGGTAGATCGCGTGGTTCTGGTCATCGCCGACGAAGAGCGAGCCCTGCGTGCCCACCGCGACGCCCGTGGCGCGCGCGGTGTAGCTCGAGCTCGAGGTGGAGCCCATGCCGTCCAGGAACGGCGTCCACTGCGCGGTGGGATCGTTCCAGTCGACGGCGGTCGCGGGCGCGTCGCCGTTCATGGGCACGAACGAGACCGAAGGCGGCGTCGACGGCCCGGTGTGCCACGAGCCGTGGTGGGTCACGAAGAGCCCGCCCGCGTATTGCGAGGGGAACGCGTACGTGCCCGTCGGGTTCGTGGGGTAGAAGACCGCGCCGATGTTGGTGGCGTACGCGTCGAACTCCAGCGCCGGCGCGACGGTGTTCGAGCAGTCCGCGCCGCCGGTGTACGCGTGCTGGTTCTCCTCGCAGTCCGGCCAGCCGTAGTCGACCGGCGCGGTGTGCAGCGTCACCGGGTCCATGAACTCGTACGGGTGTCGGTTCGGCAGGCTGTCCTGTCCGGCGCCGCCGGCCCAGAGCGTGCCCGTGGCCGGATTCAGCGTGAGCGCAATGGCGTTGCGGAAGCGCGTGGCCAGCGTGGTCATGTTCGAGCCGTCGAGGCCCATCTGCTGAATGGTGGCGCGCGTGGGATCGATCTCGACACACGCGTTGCACGAGCTGCCGACGCCCACGTAGACGGTGTCGTTGCTGACGACGACCGAGCTCGTGTGATGCACGTCGCCGTCGCTGCCGGCAGGAATTCCGCCCTGGCGCACGGACGCGATCTGCACGGCCGAGTTGTTCGGCTCGCTCTGATCGCCGCTCGCGTAGGGGATCTTCCAGACCGCGTGCTCGGTGGCCACGTAGATGAAGCCGTTGGGCGCGTAGGCCACGCCGTTCGCGTTGTCGTCCGACAAGGTGATGAACTTGTGAATGGCGCCGGGCGCGCCTTGCGCCTCCGCGTTGGGCAGCAGGTAGATGTCGCTGCTGGTGGTGCTCACCAGCAGGTCGCCGTTGGGGAGCGTGGCCAGCTCGCGCGCGGGGACGCCGGTGGCAACGACCTCACCCACGAAGCCCGTGGCCACGGTGAGCGTGTTCGGGTTGATGGGCGTGTCCACGCCGCCGGTGCTGCCCGAGCTGCCGCTGGTGGTGGTGGTGGTGGTCGTGGAGCCCGAGCTGCTGCTTCCGGTCGACGACGCCGTGCTTCCGGTCGACGCGGCGCCGGACGTGCTACCCGAGGACGTGGGGCTCGCCGTCGAGGACGCGGTCGAGCCGGACGTCGTGCCCGAGCTGCCCGACGCCGACGTGTCGCTCTTGCACGCACCGAAGGCGAGCGCGGCCGCGACGAGGGCCAGCGTGGAGCTGCGGCTCATGGTCCACCTGTGGAGGTGCGCGCGCGGCCGCGCGGGGGCATCGTAGGCCAACCTCGGTCCACGGGGACAATCTCAATTCTATTTTCGAAAGTGTAGACTCGCGGCGCATGGGTCCACGCGTCTCTGCGCTGCTCGTCGCGACTCTGGGAACCCTCGCGTTCGCAGTGGCCGTCGCCGCTCCCGAGGCTCCGCTTCCACGGCCCACCGCTGCCGATCTCGCCGGCGACTTCGAGGTCGTCGGCCTCGAAGGCTCGGCGTACGTGGCCACCAACCAGACCGTGTCCGTGGTGGGCAATCGTCGAGGCGCTCGCCTCGATCGCCTGGGCATGAGCGGGCAAAACAGAACGGACTACAGCTTTCACGAAGAGCACCTCGACGCGGACGCCGTGAAGTCCTTCCTCGAGTCGTTCGACGCGCTGAAGCCCTGGAGCCTCCGCGACGAACGCAACCCGCGCGCGATGAGTGTCACCGGGTTCCTGGTGGAGCTGCGCCGCGGAAAGCTCTTCCACGCCTTCACGCTCGGCGGAGGCTGCAACTGCGCGCCTGCCTTCGGAGACGCGCCACCGCCGCCGTGTCCCTGCCCGCAGAAGGACGTGATCACGCTGCTCACCGGGCTGCAGGGCGAGCCCGTCCAGCTCTCGAAGCCCGAGGAGAAGCCCTTCACGCCGCACCTTCCCAAGGGTGCCGCGGTGCCCGGCACGTGTACGCGACACGACGGCATCATCGAGTGCGGTCACACCCGGTGCTTCGAGGTCGACGGCGATCTGGCCTGCTACGCCTCGCCGACGGCGACAGCCAAGGCTCGCGTCCATCCCAAGTGGGCTGCGGACACGTCGCCGCCGCCGAAGGGCCAGCCGATGCCGCTCTTCTGGGCGCTCGAGCTCGCGGACGGTCAGAGCTGCCAGGCCTTCTTGCTCAAGCCGGGGAACCGGCTCTTCAAGTGCGAGGCGGGCGAAAGCGTGCGCGATCTCTTCCGTGCGGGTGACGGTTGGGTGGCCGTGTTCGTCGACGCCAATGCGGCGCCGCGGGCGGTTCCGGTCAAGGCGGTGTGGCGCTGACCTGCGAACGGCGCTTCGCACTTTCGGTGAAGGCCCGACAGACCTGTCACATCATCGACGAGCGGACCCCGAGAAATCCGGTGCTTCGCGCGGGAACGGGTCGTGCTTGATAGAATCGCGCTCTGCCGGGAGGGCCCATGTCGCGAGCCATGCCGAGGTTGACCACACTCGTGTTGGTCAGCTTCGTCGCCGGCATCGCAAGGGCCGAGACCGAGCCGCCGGCCCCACTCGCGCCTCCGCCCCAGGCCGACTGCGCCAACCACCCGGACGATCCCGGTTGCCGGCCGCCCGCGGTCGTACCGCCCGTGAACCCCACGCCCGCGCCGACCACGCCCGTTCCCGAGAAGAACACGAGCAGTGGCGGCAGCGGCGTCGGCTCGCTGAACCTCGGCAACTGCGGAGGAGGAGGCGGCGGTGGCGGCGAAGGCGTGGTGATCCTCGCCGCGGCAGTCGTGGGCGCGGCGCTGCTGCCGGTCATCGTCTACGTCGTGGATGACGACGCCTCGCCCGCGGACAAGGCGCGCTGGGAAGGGCTCTCCACGCGCGTGGTCGTGTACGGCGGCACCACCACCCAGGCCGGCGGGAATCCGTCGACGGGGTTCGTGGGCGGGCGCGCGACGCTGGGCTACCAGCTCCTCGGCGTGGAGGCGGGCATCGAGTCGTCCATGACTCCCTCGCAGTACGCCATGGCCGACGCAGGGCTGATGCTGCGCCTGCCGCCGCGCGCGCACGTGGAGCTCGGGTTCTCCGTGGGCGGCAAGGTGCTGCAGCTCGACGGTCACGGCATGGCCGGCGTGGAGATCGCGGTGCCGCATCGCTACCTGTTCGGCGAGCTGTTCCAGAAGCGGGTCGCGTTCGATGTGCGGCCGTCGGTCGCGTTCAACGGCGGCGATCTCGCGCTGCTCCTCGACGGCGGCTTGCAGATCCCCCTGCCCGGCCCGCTCTCGGCCCGAATCGGCGGGCGCGTCTACTCGCTCGACCACGACATCGAAGCGAGCGGCTTTGGCGGGCTCGAGCTGGGAATCTAGCTCCGGTTCAACCAGGCCAATGTTCGTTGCGCAGCTCTCGGGAGCGCCTTAGAAATCCGGCCTCGACACGTCCCGGGGGAACCACATGAAGCTCGACGGAAACACCATCCTGCTCACCGGCGGAACCAGCGGCATTGGCCTGGCGCTCGCCGAGGAGCTCGTGAAGCGCGGCAACACGGTCATCGTCACCGGCCGCGATCAGGCCAAGCTCGACGCTGCCAAGCAGAAGGTGCCGCAGCTCAACGTCATCCAGAGCGACGTGGGCCGCGCCAGCGAAATCGACGCGCTCTTCGCCAAGGTGATGCAGGACTTCCCCAAGCTGAACGTGCTCATCAACAACGCGGGCGTGATGCGCACCATCAACCTGCACAAGGACTCGCCCTCGCCCGAGGATCTCACCAAAGAGATCGACATCAACCTCAACGGGCCCATCTGGATGGTGCGCAAGTTCCTGCCCCACCTGAAGCAGCAGGCGAGCGCGGCGATCGTGAACGTCACGTCGGGCCTGGCGTTCGTGCCGCTGCCCACCTCCCCGGTCTACTGCGCCACCAAGGCCGGGCTGCACTCGTTCACGCTCTCGCTGCGCACGCAGCTCAAGCTGACGAACGTGAAGGTCTTCGAGCTCGCGCCGCCCGCAACCAAGACGGAGCTGCTCAGGAAGGAGTCCGACCCCGAGGACCTGAAGGGCGTGACGGTCATGGAGGTTCCCGATCTCATCCGCGCGACCATGAAGGGGCTCGAATCGGACACCTTCGAGATCCGGCCGGGCCAGTCGAATCAGCTGCGATTCATGAATCGCCTGGCGCCCGGCTTCATCCACGCCCAGCTCAGCAAGCCGGTCGATCGGATGCTGGCCAAGTAGCCGAGCAGATTCGCGGCACTCGTCGGCTGTCGACAAGGCACCTACATTTCCGGTGTGCAGCCCGCGTCGCACGCCTGGGCCGTGGGCTGTCAGCGCACGCCTGGGAGTGCGACAATCGTGAGCATGTTCCGCCTCGAAAACGAAGACACCCTGCTCGCCACGTTCCGTCCCAAGGACCGCGAGGCCGTGCGGCTCGCGCCGGAGGTGAAGTTCCCGACGATCGTGCGGCACTACCTCGCTTGGGTGCACCCCGCGGGCGGGCGCGTGTTCCTGGTGTTCCAGGTGCCCGGCGGCGCGCCCACGGGCATCGTCTTCGACACCAGCGACGGCGCGGATCCCTCCGTCCCGCAGATGTGCGACTGGTGCCACAACAGCGCGCCCGGCACCGGCGTAGGCCTGCTCACCGCGCGCCGCAACGCGAAGAAGAACGTGGGCGTGCACATCTGCTCGGATCTCAGCTGCCGCCAGAAGCTTGAAGAAGACGCCGACCGCCGCGGCGTGAGCGTCCTCCCGATGATGGAGAAGCTCGTGCAGCGCATGGGCCGCTTCGCGAGCGAGGCGCTGCAGATCGATCTCTCCGGCGCCGGCCGCTGAGCGATGGTCGTCTTCGTCTACCGCTGGCGGCTCGTCCCCGGCAAAGAGGACGTGTACCGCGCGGCGTGGCGAAAGGTCACCCTCGGCATCCGCGAGACGCAGGGCGGCCTCGGCTCGCGTCTACACAGAGCCGCTGACGGCACCTGGCTGGCCTACGCCCAGTGGCCTTCGGTGGAAGCTCGCGAGCGCGCCCGGGCCATGGGCTCGCCAGATCCCGCCGCGAGCGAGGCCATGCGCGGCTGCATCGCCGAGCGGTTCGATGAGCTGGTGCTCGAGGTCGTCGACGACCTGCTGCCCATGCAGTCTTGACCGGCGCGCGTCGGGGCATCGCATGGCCCCGGCCGCCCGTGCGATGAGCGACGTCTCATCTGTTGGCTCGCGGAGACGTCATGCGTTTGCTCATCGCCACCTGCCTCGCGGCGCTCGCCCTCAGTTTCGCGGGCTGCAACTCGTCGAACTGCGGCCCTGACAACTGCTCCGGTTGCTGCGATGCGAGCGGCGCCTGTCAGCCGGCCTCGGCCGCGCACTGCGGCGCCAACGGCAACGCCTGCGGCACCTGCACCTCGACGCAGCAGTGCATCGTGGGCCAGTGCTCCTTCTCCGGCGGCAACACCGCGCCAACGGCGGGAACACGAGCGGCAACACCAGCAACGGCTCGAGCTCGACCACCGCGACCAACGGCAGCACCACCAACGGAAGCGGCACCGCGACCGCCACCAACGGCACCACCACCAACGGAAGCGGCACCGCGACCGCCACAAACGGCAGCACCACCAACGGCACCGCGACGGCCACCAACGGCAGCACCACCAACGGCACCGCGACGGCCACCAACGGCACCACCACGTCGGGCAACAACAGCACCACCACCGCGGGCAGCACGAGCTCCGGCAACACCACGGGGACCACGGGCACGTCGGCGACGAGCTCGACCACGTCCACCAGCTCCACCAACGGCGGCACCACCACGGGCAGCTGCAACAACGACGATGTCTTCGACGCGCGCCTCGAGTCGCCGAACACGGGGGTGTGCCTCTCCGACGTGGTCGTGGTGCTCCAGACCGATCCCGGCGGCCCGGACGGCGGCGGCACCCAGTTCGACGGCAAGTACTACGTGGCCAACACCAACGGCGACGTGATCCTCGTCTTCAAGTCGAAGGCGCAGCCGCCCACGGGAGACCCGCTCCGCGGCAACGCCATGAACGCCCAGGGCGTGTTCAAGCCGTTCCCCTTCTACACGGACGGCGGCTACCCGGCGGAGGCGCAGCTGGAGATCTCGGGCGCGGTGACCATCAGCGACCTCGGCCCGAGCGGCCTGCCCTCGCCCAAGTTCGCCAGCTTCGCCGACCTCGACGTGAACAACCCCAACACCTCGCTCATCGGCAGCTACGTGCAGGTCCCCGCCGGCAGCTACACCGAGAACTTCACCGACCCCGGCCTGCAGCACGTCGGCACGGGCGCCACGTACCAGGACGGCTTCTCGCTCAGCGACGGCCTGGGCCACACCATCTGGGTCGACACCTCCGACTTCATGAAGGGCTCCACGCCCGACCGCTCGTGCATGCCCACCGACGGCGGCATGCCGGACCTCTCGGCCGGCGGCTTCAACGCCATCTTCGACTACGCCACCTCGCCCAGCGGCCCGCAGGCGCCGATGCTCTTCTTCGGCGACTGCCGCGACGTGAACCCGTAGCCAAGAGAAGCAGGCATTTCGTCCCGGTCGCGCCAGGCCCAAAGGACCTGCGCGAATTCGGTCCCCTGGGGCCGCAGTCGGGATATGTTCACGTCATTGCACGACGGGAACCGGGGATGCCCCTCGATCGCAACGAGCTCCGCGCGCGGATCGACATGACGCGCAGCTCGGACATGCTCCGCGGCAGCGTATTTCGCGCCCTCGTGGGCGAGGTGGAGAAGCACCTCCCGCTCGAGGATCAGCGGCTGGTGCAGATTCGCAAGCGCTACGACAAGGGCGCCCTCGCCGACCTCTTCAACTATCCCGTGAGCGACTGGCTCGAGGTGCTCTGGGACGCCGCTGACGCGGTGGAGCCCTCCTACGGCACCCCCGTGAACGCGCTGCGCGCCATGGGCAGGGCCGTCGCCGATTCGTTCCTCTCCTCGGTCGTGGGCCGGCTGGCGCAGAGCATCGGCGCCAACAAGAAGCCCATGGAGATGCTCTTCCACGCGCCGGCGGTGTACGCGAGCGGCGCGTCGTACGGAAAGCGCACGCCCATTCGCATCGACGATCGGCACGGACTGCTCAAGATCCGCGAGGACTTCGCGCCCGCCGATTACCACGTGGGCATGCTGCAGCAGGGCCTGGGCATCAACGGCCACAAGATCCAGTGCAAGGCCCACGTCTACGGATTGTGCGAGTACGACATCGAGGTCGAGTGGGTCGCCTGAGCGTCGGGTGACGCCGGCGCGGCCCGGTCTTGCTTGAAGCCGGTTCGCTTCTCGCTGGGGATGATCTTCTTCAGCGAGGCGAGCTGCAGCGCCAGAAAGCGCGCGTTCTCGGCGGCGTCGGGGTAGCCCTGACCGAACGTGCCGCCGAAGATGAAGGTCTTGTAGACCTCTTCGCCGTACTCCTCGTCACGCTGCTTGCGGAAGCTCATGAAGAACTCGCCCGACATCTTCGTGGGCGCGAAGCTCTGGTTGACGGCGTCGGAGCGCGGCGCAGTGCCGAACGCGTAGCGCCAGGCGTCGCTGTAGACCGTGTCGGTGTTCTCGAGATCGCGCGTGTCCTTCGTGGAGCGGACGGCGGTCACCACGGTCACGTCGGCGAGGGTGATGTGATCCCAGTAGTCGCGGCCGATCTTCTCGCGGCCGAGGTCGCGCGTCTTCACCGCGGCCATGTCCACGACGTCGTACGGGACGATCGCGTCGCGCGGTACGCCGTACATGTGATTCGAGAAGTAGTTCCAGTCGGCCTTGCCGATGCGGACGATGTCCTCGAGCGCCACAGGCGAGTCTGGCGAGGCGCTCTGGTAGCCGAAGGGGCGCGTCCAGAGGCGCGTGGGCGCGTCGATCTCGTAGTAGCCAAAGAAGACGTTGCACCAGATGGACGCTGGGTTCGCGTAGTCGCTGTTTCCGAAGAAGCTGGTGTCCGCGCTCGCGAACACCACCTTGAACGCGAACTCCGGGTACGCGGGTTGGGCGAAGAGCGCGTTGTGCGCGGTGCGACCGATGTAGTGCATGGGCCCCAGCGCGTCTCCAGAGACCACGATGCGAAGCGCGGCCGGAAACGCGTGCGACTTGCCGATCTTGGGATCGGAGACGCTCGGCTCCTGCTCGAGGTAGTGGTGATCCACATCGCCCAGCACCGCGGTGGGCGTGCGACAGCCCACGAGCGCCAACAGCGCGACTGCACCCATCGCCCAACGTCGAATCGATCGCACCATGTGCTCCCCGAGCAGCAGGTGCAGTGTACAAGTCGCACGCCGGCCGACGAGAAAAAGGAGACCGAACTCAAGCGGCGCGGCCATTTCAGATAGAAATGCGTGATGCGCCTTCCTCAAGTACCGTTCGCCCTGGTCGCTTTGACGGTCGCGGGATGCAGCGGGTCGACCACGTCCACGGTATCGTCGAGCGGCTCGACGGCCAGCTCGTCCACGAGCGGCTCCACGACGAGCTCGACAGCGGGCGGCTCAACAGCCAGCTCGTCCACGAGCAGCGGCACCTCGGGCACCAGCGCGACCTCGAGCAGCAGCGGCGGCGGCGGCACGACCGCAACGAGCATCAGCTCGGGCACGAGCAGCGGCAGCACGTCCACCGGCTCGTCGGGAAGCTCCACGACCGGCAGCGCCTGGTGGCGGCCCGGCACCGGCACGCTCCCCTGGCAGTGGGAGCTCGATCACGAAATCGACACCACCAACGCGCAGGACATGGGCACGGGCGACACGTCCTACACCGGCGCGCCAGCGCTGGCGCCGGTGGTCTACGACATCGACGGCTTCGACAACTCCGCCGCCGACGTGGCCGCCCTGCACGCGCTCGGATTGAAAGCGATTTGTTACATCGAGGTGGGCGCGCTCGAGAACTATCGCTCGGATGCGTCGCAGTTCCCCTCGAACGTGCAAGGCCATGCCGTGTCCGGCTACCCGAGCGAGCACTACCTGGACATCACCTCGCCCACGGTGGTGAGCCTCATCGAGGCCCGCATCGACCTGTGCGCGCAGAAGGGCTTTGACGGCGTCGAGCCCGACATTGACGACAGCTACACCGACAGCACCGGCTTCAACATCACCGAGGCCGCGAACGTGAGCTACCTGGCCACGCTCTCCGACTACGCGCACAGGCTCGGGCTCGCGTGGGGCCTCAAGAACGGCGGCGACGGCGGTACGCCCACGCAGTTCGTGGCCGACATGATTCCGCACGTCGACTTTGCAGTGATCGAAGAGCCGTTCTACTGAACACCATCGGCTACTTCTTCCCCGCTCTGCACGACGCGGGGATCGCGACCTTCGTCGCGGAGTACACGAACGACACCACGACGGCCTCGAGCTTCTGCCCACAGGCCATCGCCGACGACACCAACGCGGCGCTCTTCGACGTCAGCCTCAACGCCAGCACGCGCGCCCCGTGCCAGTAGTCCTCTCAGCGGCTGGCGAGCGTGATGCCCAGCGCGTGCAGGACGTACACGTAGTTGATGTTGCGAATGGGCAAGCCCGAGAGCTTCGCGCGCGTGGCCTCCACGCCCGCGCGATCGCCCGCGGCCTGCTGCGCCTGGATGAGATCCCACTGGCAGATGGAGTCGACGGCCAGGCAACCCTGCATCGACGCCGCCGCGCCCTTCGCATCGCCCGCTGCAAGCTTCGCGAGCCCGCGGCCGTCCGCGAGGTTCGAGGCCACGAAGGCCTGCTTCGACGTCGAGGCCAGGAGCGACTCGAGCTTCGCCAGATCCGCCCGCGACTCGGCCGCGTTCCTCTGCAGCGCGTGCGCGCGCAGCCGGGTGAGCACGATGGCGCCGCGGATCAGATCCTTCGTCTTGGGATCCATCTCCAGCTTCTCGAGGAACTTCAGCTCGGCGTCGGTGAGCGCGAGCGCCTCGTCGGGCTTGCCGTCGATCGTTGCGAGAATGGCGCGGTTGGTCCGCGCGAACATCTGCGGCTGACGCTGCGCCTCACCGGTGGCCAGCGCCTTGGCCATCGTGGCGTCGGCCTCCTTCACCCGGCCCTGCGCCTCTTGCGCTTCGGAGAGCACCAGCTCCGCGGCGAGCTTGTCTGCCAGGCGCTCGTCGGCGTCGTACTCCTTGGCCAGCGCGGCCTCCCCGCCCTTCCAATCACCTTGCATGAAGCGCAGCTCGCCCACCGCCATCCAGGATTGCGGGAAGTGGGGATCGACCTCGACCGCCTTCCGGAACTCGGCCTCCGACTCGGCGAGGTGGCCGCCGTTCATGAGCGCCTCGGCGAGCGAGTCGTGTGGATTCGGCTCGCTCGGCTCGAGCGCGGCGTAGCGACGAAGGACGGAGGCCGCATCGTCGTAGCGCGTGGACATCATGTACGCGTAGCCGAGCATGTTCAGCGCGCCGCCGGCCTTGGGCTCGAGCTTGGTCGCGGCGTCGAGCTCGCGGATGGCGCGCGGCCAGTCGCGATCGACAATGGCTTCCAGCCCGAGCTGCAGCTGCGCGCGCCAATCGCCCGGCGCGAGCGCCACCAGCTTGCGCCGCAGCGCGCGCGCCTCGGCGTCCTGGCCGTGAAAGCCCGCGGCCACGAGCTCGATCTGCGCGCGCTCGGCTTCGGGCAGCTTGGCCGCGTCCGCGGTTGCCAGCTTCAGCTCGGCGTCGGCGATCTGGAGATTGCTGATGCTGGCGAGCTGCGCGTGCGCAGTGGCGAAGTGCGGATCGAGCGCGATGGCGTGCTGGAGCTTGGCCGTCGCAGCCGCGAGGTGTTGATCGTCGATGAGCACCAGCGCCTGGCGATACTCGGCGAGCGCTTCGGTGGACGACGTGGTGACGGGCACCGTGGCCGGCGAGGCGGCGAGCACGGCGGCGACGACGGACGCGATCATGGCGGCTCCGGGGATTGGTCGAGTGAACACCGGTCATGCCTGCGGGTTCGAATTCGTCCGTCGATCTTCCTCGCGGCCCATGCGCGCAGTCCGCGTAGACTTCGCGGCATGGCCAAGCCCAAGCCGCCCTCCCCTGCCGAGCCCACCGCCGAGCACCAGCGCCTCGCGGAAGATGCGAGCCGCGAGCGTCACTGGAAGCGCTGGGGGCCGTACCTCTCCGAGCGCCAGTGGGGCACCGTCCGCGAGGACTACTCCGAGAGCGGCGACACCTGGGGCTCGTTCACCCACGAGATGGCGCGCTCGCGCGTCTACCGCTGGGGCGAGGACGGCCTGCTGGGCATCAGCGACCACCTCTGCCGCATGTGCTTCTCCATCGCGCTCTGGAACGGCCGCGATCCCATCTTGAAGGAGCGGCTCTTCGGTCTCACCGGCCCCGAGGGCAACCACGGCGAGGACGTGAAGGAGTGCTACTTCTATCTCGACTCCACACCCACGCATTCATACTTGAGAGGACTTTACAAGTATCCGCAGGCCGAGTTTCCCTACGCGCAGCTCATCGAGACGAACCGCAATCGCGGACGCGATGAGCCCGAGTTCGAGATCGAGGACACCGGCATCTTCAACGATGGGCGCTACTTCGACGTCACCGCCGAGTACGCGAAGGCCTCGCCGAACGATGTCTTGGTGCGCGTGACCGTCACCAACCGCGGGCCCGACACCGCCGAACTGCACCTCCTGCCCCAGCTCTGGCTGCGCAACACCTGGGCCTGGGGACGCGTGGGCGAGGGCTACTACGCACGCGGCAGCATCGAGAAGACCGGCGAAGGCCTGGCGCGCGCGACACACGAGGCGCTGGGGAGCTTCCGGCTCGCGGCCGAGGCGCTCGATGGCCAGGCGCCGAAGCTGCTCTTCACCGAGAACGAGACCAACTTCGAGCGGCTCTACAATGGAAAGAATCGCGCGCCGTTCGTGAAAGACGGCTTTCACGACTACGTGGTCGGCGGAAACGCAGACGCCGTCAACCCTGCCGGCGAAGGCACCAAGTGCGCAGCGCATTACCGCGTGAAGCTCGGTCCCGGCGAGTCGCGGACGGTTCGCTTGCGCCTCACGGCCGCGGGCGAGGCGAAGTCCAGCGCGTTCGGTCGCGAGTTCGACGACGTCTTCAAGAGCCGCATCGCCGAGGCCGACGCGTTCTACGACGACTGCATTGGCGACGGCGTGGATGACGAGGCGCAAGAGGTCCTGCGCCAGGCGTACGCAGGGCTACTGTGGAGTAAACAGTACTTCCACTACGACGTCGAAGCGTGGCTCGAAGGCGATCCGGCCGAGCCTCCACCGCCCGAGGCGCGCCAGGAGGGCCGGAACCACGAGTGGCGGCATCTCTACAACCGCGACGTCATCTCCATGCCCGACAAGTGGGAGTACCCCTGGTACGCGGCGTGGGATCTCGCGTTCCACACGGTGCCGCTGTGCAGCGTCGACCCGAACTTCGCCAAGGACCAGCTCGTGCTCATGCTGCGCGAGTGGTACATGCACCCCAACGGTCAGCTCCCGGCTTATGAATTCAACTTCTCGGATGTGAATCCGCCGGTGCACGCCTGGGCTGCCTGGCGCGTCTACAAGATGACCGCGCCCCGCGGACAGCGCGATCGCACGTTCTTGGCGCGCGTCTTCAACAAGCTCCTCTTGAACTTCACCTGGTGGGTGAACCGCAAGGACACCGAGGGCAAGAACCTCTTCTCCGGCGGCTTCCTCGGGCTCGACAACATCGGCGTCTTCGATCGCTCCAAGCCGCTGCCCACTGGCGGCCGGCTCGAGCAAGCCGACGGCACCGCGTGGATGGCGTTCTATTGCGTGACCATGCTGTCGATGGCGCTGGAGCTCGCGAAGACCGATCCCGCATACGAAGACCTGGCGAGCAAGTTCTTCGAGCACTTCGTGGCGATCGCCGACGCCATGAACGAGCTCGGCGGCCACGGCCTCTGGGACGAGCAGGACGGCTTCTACTACGACCAGATCTCGCTCCCGAACGGCCAGCTCCCGCTCAAGATTCGATCGATGGTCGGGCTCATCCCGCTCTTCGCCGTGGGTGTGCTCGAGCAAGATCACATTTCGCAACTGCCGGGCTTCACCAAGCGGATGCAGTGGTTCATCGACAACCGCAAGGACCTCGCGAAGCACATCGCCTATCTCGAGACTCACGATCACCGGCCGGGCCACGGCGGCCACCGGCTGCTCGCGATTCCCACGCGTGAGCGACTGGTGCGCGTGCTGCGCTACCTGCTCGACGAGAACGAGTTCCTCTCGCCGTACGGCATCCGCTCGCTCTCGAAGGTGCACCAGCAGAAGCCGTTCGAGCTGCGCGTGGATGGCGAGGAGTACCGCGTGGGCTACGTGCCCGGTGAGAGCGACACCGGGCTCTTCGGCGGCAACTCGAACTGGCGCGGGCCGATCTGGTTCCCGGTCAATTTCCTTCTGGTCGAGGCGCTCGAGGGCTACCACCACTTCTACGGCGACGCGCTGCAGGTGGAGCACCCCACGGGCTCGGGCCGGATGATGAACTTGAAGCAAGTGGCCGACGACATCGCCCAGCGATTGGTTCGGCTGTTCTTGCCCGACGAGAAGGGTCGCCGGCCGTGCCACGGCCAGGACGCGCGCTATTCGAAAGACCCGGCCTGGAAGGACTTGATTCTATTTTATGAATACTTCCACGGCGACAATGGCCGCGGGATCGGCGCGAGCCACCAGACCGGCTGGACGGCGCTGGTGACGCGGTTCATCGAGAGCTTGGCCAACGGGCCCTAGGTATCGGCGCCGGGAAGCCCCTCCCACATCCACACTTCGCCAAATCGAATGGGCCCACTGCGTTTGTGGGAGGCGCTTCCCAGCGCCGACTACAGCTGTGGAAACAACATCGGCACACTCGCCCCGCGCAGGGGCCCCGTGAGCTCACAGCTCGCCGGCCCGCTGCAAACGGTCGGCGCAAAGGCGATGTTGCAGACCACCTGGACATCGCGGACCTCGCCGTCGAGCAGCTGATCGCTCGCGATGGTGAAGCTCACCACGCCGCCATCGATTCCGCCGTCCGTGGTCGCGACCTTCTGCTCCGCGCCAGCCTCCGTGAATGCGAGGTACGCGCCGATCACCTGCCCCGATGTGGGCGCGCAGTGCACCGAGAGCGCGTCGCCGACCGTGATTGGCCCGCCGTCCGATGGCGCGCCGTCGAACTCGACCGTGCCACCGCGCGGGACAGTGATGGTCCAGTCGTCCGCGCTGTCGTGAACGTGGATGGTGGTGCTCGCCGAGTCGTCGACGCTTCCCGTGAGCGTGAACACCGGCGTCAGGCAGGCGGGGTGCGAGTGTCCACACGTCTCCGCCGGCCCTTCTGCGTCGCACTGATCCACCACGCGGCCATCCTCGTAGGTCATCGCCTGGCCGTCTTCGTCGGCGCTGATCGAGGGGTTCGTGCCCACGCAGCGGCTCGGATCGTCCGAGCCGTCGTAGGTGATTTGAAAGCCGCTCAGCGAGCCGACGACGCGCGGGTTGTGGAGGACCTTGAGGTCGCCGGCGCCGCACGCCGTTCCGAGCGTTGCAACCAGGACCGCCCCAGCGAGGTGATGGCGTCGAAGCATGCCCGGCGCGGTGTGCAACGCATGGACCCGCCCGCAACCTCCCGAAATATTTGGCAGCCGCCCCGCTCGGGGCGTCAAAGCTTCCCCGGTCGGGGCAAATCTTTGCAGTTGCGCACGTGCTACCGCGTTGAGTCGCTGCCGACCTTCCGGAGACGTCTCATGCGTTCGCCCGTGCTGTCGCTCTTGCTCGCCGCGCTGCCCTCGGTGGCCTTCGCGGGAAACATCCCCGTGCAGGGCACGCTCTTCAGCGGTGGCACCTGGGATTCGTCGAACACGTACACGCTCACCGGAGACGTGACCGTGCCCTCGGGCCAGACGCTCACCATCGGCGCGGGCACGCAGATTACCGCCGCCACCACCGACGGCATGGCCTCGGGCACCAACACCAGCAAGGTGGAGCTCATCGTCCAGGGCACGCTGGTGGTGAACGGCACCACGGCGAGCCCGGTGATCTTCAACTGCGCCAACTCGACCGCGGGCTGCTGGGTGGGCATCGAGCTCAGCAACTCCGGCTCGACCATCAACGGCGCCACCATCAGCGCGGCATCGACGGGCCTCTCGGCGTCGGCCGGCGTCAGCCTCACGCACAGCACCGTCACCGGCGACTCGACGGGCGTGTCGATCAGCGGCGGCACGGCCACCCTGTCCTACGACAGCATCTACGCGAACGTGAACGGCATCGCCGGCAGTGGCGGCACGCTCAACGTGGATCACTCGCTGATTACCGGGAACACCAGCTACGGCGTCTCGCTCTCGGGCTCGACCGGCCTGCTCAGCCA
>JAFEBB010000090.1 GCA_018266075.1 Deltaproteobacteria bacterium
TCTTCAACGGCTATCGCCCGCAGTTCTACTTCCGCACCACCGACGTGACCGGCTCCTGCCAGCTGCCGGCGAACGTGGAGATGGTGATGCCGGGCGACAACGTGGGCATGGAGGTCACGCTCCAGGTGCCGGTCGCCATGGAGAAAGAGAGCCGGTTCGCCGTCCGCGAGGGCGGTCGCACCGTGGGCGCGGGCGTGGTCTCCGAGATCATCGCCTAGGCTGAATTCCTGCCGAGCTGCCGGGCCAGAACCCGGCGGCTTGGCAGACAGATTTGCCGGCGAAGCCGGTTTCGATTAGAAGACGCGCGCGGAGGCGAGTATTTCGCCTCCGCCTTTTTCTGTTGAGGGACTCAGATGGCTATTCGTTCGATCATCGGGATGGAGTGTACGGTCTGTAAGATCCGGAACTACACCACCACCAAGAACAAGCGCACCACCACCGACAAGCTCGCGCTGGCGAAGTTCTGCCGGACCTGCGGCAAGCACACGCCGCACCGCGAGGGCAAGTAGTCGGAGCGCTGGAAATGGCGGCCGGCGGAGTTGTGTTCTCCGTCGACCGCTGGCGGCAGGCTCTAGGCCAGTAGCTCGAACTGGTAGAGCAGCGGTCTCCAAAACCGCGGGTTGGGGGTTCGAATCCCTCCTGGCCTGCCAATTTCGAAGGGAACGGGCGGCCCGGTGCCGCCCGCTTCGCGAGTGCGGGCCCGCTGCGCCGCCTCGAAGGGAAAGCCAAGATGGCCGACGTCTCCGCGATTGATCCCAAGCGCCCCACCCGCATCGTGGCGGTGGCCTTTTTGCTCGGCGCCGCGTGCCTCGGGCTCATGCTCGAGAAGTTCTTCGCCGAGGATGTCTTCCGCCTCTTCCGGTGGAACGACGCGAGCCTCGTGGGCGAGGACTGGCGCGTCTCCAGCCTGGTGGGCTACGCGCTCGCGGCCGCCATCGCCATTGGCTGCTACCTCAACCCCCGTATCAACAAGCTCGCGTACGAGGTGGCCGCCGAGCTCAAGAAGGTGACTTGGCCCTCCGCCGAGGACACCCGCACCAGCTCCATCGCCGTCATCCTCTTCTCGTTCATCAGCGCGGGCATTCTGGGCGCCTATGACTTTGTCTCCTCGAAGATCATGACCCAGTGGATTCCGCAGGCGCTCGACGCCATCACCCGGCACATCTAGGGCGGCGCCACATGCAACACCTTTCGCGGCGAGCAGGGGGACAGGGCGCGCCGACCATGGAGATCCAGATGGCGAAGAAGTGGTACGTGGTCCACACCTATTCGGGCTTCGAGAACAAGGTGAAGACGAGCCTGCTCGAGCGGATCAAGCTGGAGAAGCTCGAGGAAGCCTTCGGCGACATCCTCATCCCCATGGAAGTGGTGCAGGAGATGGTGAAGGGGGAGAAGCGCACCAGCAAGCGCAAGTTCTTCCCCGGCTACGTGCTCGTGAACATGGAGATGAACGAGCGCACCTGGCACCTGGTGAAGAACACCTCCAAGGTGACCGGCTTCGTGGGCGGCACCGTGAACCCGCCGCCCATCAGCGACGCCGAGGTGCAGCGCCTCACCACCCAGATCTCCGAGGGCACCCTCAAGCCGAAGCCGAAGGTGCAGTTCTCCGAGGGCGACCAGGTGCGCATCGTCGACGGCAACTTCACCAACTTCAACGGCACCGTCCACGAGGTGAACCAGGAGAAGGGCCGCGTGAAGGTGCTGGTGTCGATCTTCGGCCGGCCCACGCCCGTGGAGCTCGACTTCATGCAGGTGGAGAAGACCTAACCACCTGTCACAACTGACCAGCTTGGCGCCAATGTACGCCAAGCAAAGCGGATGCCCACAGGGGCTTGCATTGCCCCTGTGCTTGGACTATCTTCCGCGCCCTTTCTGCCCCCAGGTCGACTTTTCCTGGCCAGCGGAAAACGAAAAACGCAGCCCGGTGGGAGGGTGCCGTCAAGCGCCCGCCTGAACCACCTGAAGTGAAAGTGAGCCCAACAGATGGCGAAGAAAGTCGTCGGTCAGGTGAAGCTCCAGATTGCCGCGGGCAAGGCGAACCCCTCGCCGCCCATCGGCCCCGCGCTCGGTAGCCAGGGCGTGAACATCATGGAGTTCTGCAAGCAGTTCAACGCCGCCACCCAGGCCGAGATGAAGGAGAACCTGATCATCCCGGTGGTGATCACGGTGTACTCCGACCGCTCCTTCACCTTCATCCGCAAGACCCCGCCCGCCAGCGTCCTCATCAAGAAGGCGCTCGGCCTGCACACCGACAAGAAGAAGGGCTCGGGCGCGAAGAAGCCGGGCAAGGAGAAGGTGGGCACGCTGAACAAGAAGCAGCTCGAGGACATCGCCAAGAAGAAGATGGCGGATATGACCGCGGGCTCGCTCCAGGCGGCCATGAACTCCATCGCCGGCACCGCTCGCAGCATGGGCGTGGACGTCGAGTAACCACCGCGCGCGAGAGAAAGGACCAAACCAAATGGCTCACATTGGCAAGAAGTTCCGCGCGGCTGCGGCGAAGATCGATGTCACCAAGCGCTACTCGGTGGAGGACACCTTCAAGCTCTTGAAGGAGACCGCCACCCTGCGCGCCACCAAGTTCGACCAGACCGTCGACGTGGCGATCAACCTGGGCGTGGACCCCAAGCACGCGGACCAGATGGTTCGCGGCGCGGTCGTCCTCCCGCACGGCACCGGCAAGAGCGTGAAGGTCGCCGTCTTCGCCAAGGGCGACAAGGCCAAGGAGGCCGAGGCCGCCGGCGCGGATTACGTGGGCGCCGAGGATCTCGCCAAGAAGATCGAAGAGGGCTTCACCGACTTCGCGGCCACCGTCGCGACGCCCGACATGATGGGTCTCGTCGGCCGCCTCGGTAAGGTGCTCGGTCCCCGCGGCCTGATGCCGAACCCCAAGGTCGGCACGGTCACCCAGGACGTCACCAAGGCCGTGAAGGAGATCAAGGGCGGCAAGGTGGAGTTCCGCGTGGAGAAGGCGGGCATCGTCCACGTGCCGGTGGGCAAGGCCAGCTTCCAGGGCGATCAGCTCAAGGCCAACTTCATGGCCCTCATGGAGACCATCTACAAGGCCAAGCCCTCCACCTCGAAGGGCGTGTACGTCCAGAACGTCACCGTGAGTTGCACCATGGGCCCCGGCATCAAGGTGGACACCCAGGAGCTCAACGCGGCGTTCCGCGCATAAGAGATTTGGAAGTTTCGATTTTTTAGTGCTGGTTCAAGACAGCGGGTGAAGGCAGGCGAAGGCGCAGATCGCGGTGTGACGCTCAGGCAGTCAGGACGAGCGCGCGGAATGCGTCGAAGCAGGCCCTCCTAAACGAGAAGTTCGGCGGCCCGCCGAGACCGAGGCAGAGACGGGAAGTCTTGCTTCGCTCCTTGGCCAGATATCCAAGGCGCACCCCGGGGAACCGGGACGCTCGAAGTGAGGAGGTGAGAGCAACGTGCTGAAGCGAAGCGAGAAAGAAGCCTCGATCAAGGACCTCTCCGGCAAGTTTGCCAAGGTGCAGGTGGCCATCGTCGCCGAGTTCAACAAGCTCGACGTGCTGACGGTCACTGCGCTCCGCAAGAAGTGCCGCGAGGCCAAGATCGACTACAAGGTCGTGAAGAACACGCTGGCCAAGCGGGCCGCCAAGGGTACCCCGATCGAGAAGATCGAGAACCTGCTGGCAGGTCCGACGGCGCTGGTGATGGGCTACGAGGACCCGGTTCAGGCCGCAAAGATCCTGACCGAGTTCATGGAGAAGGAGCCCAAGGCCAAGGAGAACATCAAGGTTCGCGGCGCCGTCGTCGATGGCAAGCCCGTTGACGCCGCCGGCGTCACCGCGCTGTCCAAGATGCCGGGTCTGCCCGAGCTCCGCGCCACCATCCTGCGCATGGTGAACACGCCTGCCACGCAGCTTGCCCGAGTGATTTCCGCTCCGGGTACGCAGCTGGCCCGTGTCATCCAGGCGCGCGTCGACAAGGAAGGCGGCGGCCAGGCCGCGTAGTCACGATTCCCCGTTTCTGATTTCCCCAAACCCATTGGCCCACTGGGCCAGCTTAAAAAGAGAGAAAGAACATGGCAGACCTGAACGCAATCGTTGAGTCCCTCTCGTCGCTCACCGTGATGGAGGCCGCGTCGCTGGTGAAGCAGCTCGAGGAGAAGTGGGGCGTCTCCGCCGCCGCGGCCGCCGTGGCCGTTGCCGCTCCGGGCGCCGCTGCTGGCGCTCCCGCCGCCGAGGCCAAGACGGAGTTCACCGTCATCCTCGCCAACGCCGGCGCCAAGAAGATCGACGTCATCAAGGAAGTCCGTGCGATCACCGGTCTCGGCCTGAAGGAGGCCAAGGACCTGGTCGAGGGCGCCCCGAAGGAGCTCAAGGCCGGCGTCAACAAGGACGAGGCCGAGAAGATCAAGAAGCAGCTCGCGGCCGCTGGCGCGACCGTCGAGGTCAAGTAGTCCGCTTCGCTTCGAGCGAGGGGCCGGCCGACGGGGCAACCCGACGGTCGGCCTTTCGTCGCTTCATCTTGGCCACTTCTGCAAAGCAAAAGGCTGTTCGTTAGTAGAGGAAGCTCGCGGGGCTCAGAGTTGCTGTCTCTGAAGCCCTCCACGTGTTTTTTGGGCACCCAAAAGCCCAGCCTGCCGGCTCGTTCGGCAGCAACCCCTCGGGGAGATCATGGCGAACTCTGTTCAGAACAATTTCCGCGTCCGTAAGTCCTTCGCGAAGATTCCCAAGGTCATCGAGATCCCCAACCTCATCGACATCCAGAAGACGAGCTACGACAAGTTCCTGCAGGCCGACGTCCCCGCCGAGAAGCGGGCTCCGACGGGCCTCCAGGGCGTGTTCAAGAGCGTCTTCCCCATCAAGGACTTCAACGAGACCGCCGAGCTCGACTTCGTCAGCTACGAGCTCGACAAGCCCAAGTACGACGTCGACGAGTGCCACCAGCGCGGCATGACGTACTCGGCGCCCATCAAGGTGAAGGTGCAGCTCGTCGTCTATGACAAGGACGAGGAGACCGGCCGCAAGACCATCCGCGACGCCAAGGAGCAGGACGTCTACTTCGGCGAAATCCCGCTGATGACCAACAACGGTACCTTCATCATCAACGGTACCGAGCGCGTGGTCGTGAGCCAGCTGCACCGCTCGCCCGGCGCCTTCTTCGACCACGACAAGGGCAAGAGCCACAGCTCCGGCAAGCTGCTCTACAACGCGCGCATCATCCCGTACCGCGGCTCGTGGATCGACTTCGAGTTCGATCACAAGGACCTGCTGTACGTGCGCATCGACCGGCGCCGCAAGCTGCCCGTCACCGTGCTCATCCGCGCTCTTGGCGGCGTGCCCGACACCAGCAAGAAGAACCCGCTGGAGTTCGGCGGCAGCAACGAGGAGATCCTCAACTTCTACTACTCCACCGAGACCGTGTACCTGCTCGGCAAGGAGGAGTTCGAGAAGGCCGTCGACTTCGAGCTGCTCCCCGGCCAGCGCGCCACCCGCGACATCAAGACCAAGTCGGGTGAGGTGATCGTCAAGAAGAACCGCAAGTTCACCCGCGGCGCCATCAAGAAGCTCGAAGCCGCGAAGATGAAGACGCTCCCAGTGGACGCCGAGGAGCTGTGGACCAAGTGCTCGGCCTACGACATCGTCGACGAGGCCACCGGCGAAGTGATCCTCGAGTGCAACGAGGAGCTGAGCCAGGAGAAGGTGGACCGCCTCCTCGAGAAGGGCATCAAAGAGGTCAAGGTCCTCTTCATCGACAACCTGAACGTCGGCAGCTTCCTGCGCGACACCCTCATCCTCGACAAGATCGCCACCCCTGACGAGGCGATCATGGAGATCTACCGGCGCCTGCGCCCCGGCGATCCCCCGACCGAGGAGACCGCGCGGAACCTGTTCCTCAACCTGTTCTTCAACCCCGAGCGCTACGACCTCAGCGCGGTGGGCCGCCTCAAGCTGAACTTCAAGTTCACCCTCGATGAGCCCTTGGAGAACAAGGTCCTCACCAAGCGCGACATCCTCGAGACGATTCGATACCTGATCGATCTCAAGAACGGCAAGGGCACGATCGACGACATCGATCACCTCGGCAACCGCCGCGTCCGCGCGGTGGGCGAGCTGCTCGAGAACCAGTACCGCATCGGCCTCGTCCGCATGGAGCGCGCGATCAAGGAGCGCATGAGCCTCCAGGAGATCGAGACGCTCATGCCGCACGACCTGATCAACGCCAAGCCGGTGACGGCGGTGATCAAGGAGTTCTTCGGCTCCAGCCAGCTCTCGCAGTTCATGGACCAGACCAACCCGCTCTCCGAGGTCACGCACAAGCGCCGCCTCTCGGCCCTTGGGCCTGGCGGTCTGACCCGCGAGCGCGCCGGCTTCGAAGTGCGCGACGTGCACCCCACGCACTACGGCCGCATCTGCCCCATCGAGACGCCGGAAGGCCCGAACATCGGCCTCATCGCGTCGCTCTCGAGCTACGCCCGCGTGAACGAGTACGGCTTCGTGGAGACTCCGTACCGCAAGGTCGCGGACACCACCGCCACCGGTGAGGTGACCTTCTACTCCGCGCTCGAGGAGGAGAAGCACACCATCGCCCAGGCGAACGTGGAGATGGACAAGAAGTCCAAGCTCATTGGGCAGCAGCTCCAGGCCCGCCGAGCCGGCGAGACGCTGATCGTCAAGCCCGAGGACGTGGACCTGATGGACGTGTCGCCGAATCAGCTGGTCTCGGTGGCCGCCTCGCTCGTTCCCTTCCTCGAGAACGACGACGCGAACCGCGCGCTCATGGGCGCCAACATGCAGCGCCAGGCCGTGCCGCTCCTGCGCACCGCCGCGCCGCTCGTTGGCACCGGCATCGAGGCCATCGTGGCCCGCGACTCCGGCGTGTGCGTGGTGGCCAAGCGCGACGGCATCGTGGACACCGTCGACGCCAGCCGCATCGTGGTGAAGGCCGATGTCCCCGCCTCGAGCACCGACGTGGGCTCCGAGGTCGACATCTACAACCTCATCAAGTACACGCGCTCCAACCAGAACACCTGCATCAACCAGAAGCCCATCATCAAGAAGGGCGACCGGGTGAAGAAGGGTGACGTCATCGCCGACGGTCCCGCGACCGAGACCGGCGAGCTCGCCCTGGGCCAGAACGTGGTCGTCGCGTTCATGCCCTGGCAGGGCTACAACTTCGAGGACTCGATCCTCGTCAACGAGCGCATCGTCCGCGAGGACGTGTTCACCTCGATCCACATCGAGGAGTTCGAGTGCATCGCGCGCGACACCAAGCTCGGCAAGGAAGAGATCACTCGCGACATCCCGAACGTGGGTGAAGAGGCCCTGGCCAACCTCGACGAGAGCGGCATCATCCGCATCGGCGCCGAGGTGAAGCCCGGCGACATCCTGGTCGGCAAGATCACCCCGAAGGGCGAGACCCAGCTCTCTCCCGAAGAGAAGCTGCTCCGCGCCATCTTCGGTGAAAAGGCCGGCGACGTGCGCGACAGCTCGCTGCGCGTGCCGCCCGGCGTCACGGGCACCGTCATCAACGCCAAGGTCTTCAGCCGCAAGGGCGTGGACAAGGACGAGCGCGCCAAGCAGATCGAGAGCGAGGAAGAGGCGCGCCTCCTCAAGGACCAGAACGACGAGATCAAGATCATCCAGGACTCGGCGTACAAGAAGGTCCGCCGCCTGCTGATGGGCAAGAAGGCCCAGGCCAAGCTCGTCGACGACAAGGGCAAGGTCCTCATCAAGACCGGCGACGCCCTCGACGACGCGCTGCTCGATCAGGTCCCGCTCAAGTACTGGACCGAGATCACCGTGGGCGAGGAGCAGGACGAGCTCGTCCGCCGCACGCTCCAGTCGTTCGAGGAGCAGCGCGAGCTGGTGAAGCTGGTGTTCGGCGAGAAGATCAGCCGCCTGAAGAAAGGCGACGAGCTCCCGCCGGGCGTCATCAAGATGGTCAAGGTCTACGTGGCCATCAAGCGCAAGCTCAGCGTGGGCGACAAGATGGCCGGCCGCCACGGCAACAAGGGCGTCATCAGCCGCGTGCTGCCCGAGGAGGACATGCCGTACCTCCAGGACGGCCGTCCGGTGGACCTCGTCCTCAACCCGCTGGGCGTCCCCAGCCGCATGAACGTGGGCCAGATCCTCGAGACGCACCTCGGCTGGGCCGCCAAGAACGTCGGCGAGACGCTGCAGGCCTACATCGACGAGAAGTACAGCCCCGCCCAGCTGCGCAAGGAGCTGAAGGAGATCTACGACAACGAGGCGTTCCACAACTTCGTGGACGATGTCGCGGACAAGGACATCATCAAGCTCTGCCAGAAGCTGCGCGCCGGCATCCACGTGGCCACGCCCGTCTTCGAGGGCGCGCGTGAGCACGAGATCACCGGCCTGCTGGAGAAGGGCCGCGTGCCCAAGACCGGCCAGAGCATCCTCTTCGACGGCCGCACCGGCGAGGTGTTCGACCAGGATGTCACCGTGGGCGTGATGTACATGCTCAAGCTCCACCACCTCGTGGACGAGAAGATCCACGCGCGGAGCATCGGGCCTTACTCGCTGGTCACCCAGCAGCCGCTCGGCGGCAAGGCCCAGTTCGGTGGTCAGCGCCTCGGCGAGATGGAGGTCTGGGCCATGGAGGCCTACGGCGCCGCCTACTCGCTGCAGGAGTTCCTCACCGTGAAGTCCGACGACGTGGTCGGCCGTACCCGCATGTACGAGGCCATCGTCAAGGGCGACAACACGCTCGAGAGCGGTCTGCCGGAGTCGTTCAACGTGCTCATGAAGGAGATGCAGAGCCTGGCGCTGGATGTGGAGTTGCTCGAGCGCCAAACCGTCACCGACGGGGCCGCCGTGCCCCCGAGCACGCCCTCGCCGCTGGAGCCCAAGAAGACGGGCACCCTGGAGTAGCGGCAGCGGCCCTGGCTGCGCGAGCAGCCAGGGCTCTTGGGTTCGATTGATACTTTTTAGTTTTTAAAAATTGCAGTTTTGCGGCTCGAAAGAGCCGTTGGAGGCCGCCTTGAAGGACATTTTTAATTTCTTCGAGAAGCCGAAGGACCCGCTGTCGTTCTCCGCGATTCGCATCAGCATCGCGAGCCCGGAGAAGATCCTCCAGTGGTCGCACGGCGAGGTGAAGAAGCCGGAGACCATCAACTACCGCACCTTCAAGCCCGAGCGTGACGGCCTCTTCTGCGCCAAGATCTTCGGGCCCGTGAAGGACTACGAGTGCAACTGCGGCAAGTACAAGCGCATGAAGCACCGCGGCGTGGTGTGCGAGAAGTGCGGCGTCGAGGTGATTCAGTCCAAGGTGCGCCGTGAGCGCCTGGGCCACATCACCCTGGCCACGCCCGTGGCGCACATCTGGTTCCTCAAGAGCTTGCCCAGCCGCATCGGCAACCTCCTCGACATCACCCTGAAGGACCTCGAGAAGGTGCTGTACTGCGAGGCGTACATCGTCACCGACCCGAAGAACACCACCCTCGCGCGCGGCGAGATGATCACCGAGGACAAGTACCACAAGCTCCTCGAGGAGCTCGGCGACGAGGCCTTCTCCGCCGGCATGGGCGGCGAGGCCGTGCGTGAGCTGCTGCGCTTCATCAGCAAGGGCAGCAAGCAGGACGACAAGGGCATCGAGGAGCTTTCCGAGCAGCTGCGCGGCGAGATGAAGGAGGCCACCTCCGACGCCAAGCGCAAGAAGATCGCCAAGCGCCTGAAGGTCGTCGAGGCCTTCCGCGGCAGCACCAACAAGCCCGAGTGGATGATGCTGGATGTGGTCCCGGTGATCCCGCCGGACCTCCGCCCCCTCGTTCCCCTCGACGGCGGCCGCTTCGCGACCTCCGACCTGAACGACCTCTACCGCCGCGTCATCAACCGCAACAACCGCCTCAAGCGGCTCCAGGAGCTCAACGCCCCCGACATCATCATCCGCAACGAGAAGCGGATGCTGCAGGAGGCGGTGGACGCGCTCTTCGACAACGGCCGCCGCGGCAAGACCATCACCGGCCCCAACAAGCGCCCGCTCAAGTCGCTCTCCGACATGATCAAGGGCAAGCAGGGCCGGTTCCGCCAGAACCTGCTCGGCAAGCGCGTGGACTACTCGGGCCGCTCGGTGATCGTCGTCGGTCCTGAGCTCCGCCTGCACCAGTGCGGCCTGCCCAAGATCATGGCGCTCGAGCTGTTCAAGCCGTTCATCTACAACAAGCTCGAGGAGAAGGGTTACGTCACCACCATCAAGAGCGCGAAGAAGATGGTGGAGAAGGAGCGCCCAGAGGTCTGGGACATCCTCGACGAGGTGATTCGCGAGCACCCGGTGCTCCTGAACCGCGCCCCGACCCTCCACCGCCTGGGCATCCAGGCCTTCGAGCCGGTGCTCATCGAAGGTAAGGCCATCCAGCTCCACCCGCTGGTCTGCGCCGCCTTCAACGCCGACTTCGACGGCGACCAGATGGCCGTGCACGTGCCGCTCAGCATCGAGGCGCAGCTCGAGGCCCGCGTGCTGATGATGAGCACCAACAACATCCTCTCGCCCGCGAGCGGCAAGCCCATCATCGTGCCCACCCAGGACATCGTGCTGGGCATGTACTACCTGACCCGTCCGCGCGAGTTCGCGCGCGGCGAGGGCAAGATCTTCGCGAGCCCCGAAGAGGCCCGCGGCGCCTATGACCACGGCGAGGTCGAGCTCCAGGCCAAGGTCACCGTGCGCCTCGATCGCGGCGACGGCACCGTGAAGCGCTTCGAGACCACCGTCGGCCGCATCCTCCTCTGGGAGATCGTGCCCCGGCGCATCGGCTTCGAGGCCATCAACAAGGTGATGGACAAGAAGCAGCTCGGCGGCCTCATCGACCTCTGCTACCGCCTCTGCGGCGAGAAGGAGACGGTGCTTCTGGCCGACCGCATCCGCTCGCTCGGGTACACGCACGCCACGCGCGCGGGCATCAGCATCGCGCTCAAGGACATGCGCATCCCCGGCAAGAAGCAGGACTTCCTCAACTTCGCGAACAAGGAAGTCTCGGAGATCGACGCCCAGTACCAGGAGGGCCTCATCACCGACGGCGAGCGCTACAACAAGGTCATCGACATCTGGGCCGACGTCACCGAGAAGGTGGCCTCGGAGATGATGGGTGAGATCTCCACGGAGACCGTCGAGGGCTACAACCCCAAGAACGGCAAGCACGAGGAGCGCAAGCAGCCCGCGTTCAACCCCATCTACATCATGGCGGACTCGGGCGCGCGTGGCTCGGTGCAGCAGATCCGCCAGCTGGCCGGTATGCGCGGCCTGATGGCCAAGCCCAGCGGCGAGATCATCGAGACGCCCATCACCGCGAACTTCCGCGAGGGCCTCACGGTGCTGCAGTACTTCATCTCCACCCACGGCGCCCGCAAGGGTCTCGCGGACACGGCGCTGAAGACCGCCAACTCCGGCTACCTCACCCGCCGCCTGGTGGACGTCGCGCAGGACGCCATCATCACCGAGTACGACTGCGGCACCATGGATGGCCTCGACATCGGCGCGCTGGTTGAGGGCGGCGAGATCATCGAGCCCATGGGCGAGCGCATCCTCGGCCGCGTGGCCCTCGATGACGTGATGGATCCGTTCTCCAGCGACGTGCTGGTGAAGGCCAACGAGGAGATCGACGAGGCCAAGGTCAAGAAGATCGAGAACGCGGGCATCGACAAGGTCCGCATCCGCTCGGTGCTCACCTGCCAGGCGCGTCGCGGCATCTGTGTTGAGTGCTACGGCCGCGACCTCGCGCGCGGCCGCAAGGTGAACCTGGGTGAGGCCGTGGGCGTCATCGCCGCGCAGTCGATCGGCGAGCCCGGCACCCAGCTCACCATGCGCACCTTCCACATCGGCGGCGCCGCCAGCCGGCGTGCGGAGCAGAGCACCCTCGAGAACCGCACCGCGGGCAACGTGAAGTTCGTGCAGCTGACCATCGCGCGCAAGAAGGACGGCTCGCAGATCGTCATGAACCGCAACGGCGAGCTCGTCATCCAGGACGACGCCGGCCGCGAGCGCGAGCGCTACCAGGTGGTGTACGGCGCCAAGCTGCTGGTCCAGGAGGGCCAGAAGGTGGAGCCGAACAGCCTCCTCGCCGAGTGGGACCCCTACGCCATCCCGGTCGTCACCGAGGTGGCCGGCAAGGTGAAGTACGGCGACGTGGTCGAAGGCGTGACCATGAGCGAGACCATCGACGAGGTCACCGGCCTGGCCCGGCGCGTGATCATCGAGTCGAAGGATCCCGACGCCCGCCCGCGCATCAGCATCAAGAACGACAAGGGCGAGACCAAGCTCCTCGGCCGCGGTGAGCAGGCCGCGCGCTACTTCCTCCCCGTCGGCGCCAACATCACGGTGGCCGAAGGCGAGGAGGTCGACGCGGGCGAGATCATCGGCAAGATCCCGCGCGAGACCACGAAGACGAAGGACATCACCGGCGGTCTGCCGCGTGTGGCCGAGCTCTTCGAGGCCCGCAAGCCCAAGGAGCACGCCATCATCGCCGAGATCGACGGCGTGGTGAGCTTCGGCAAGGACACCAAGGGCAAGCGCAAGGTGATCGTCACCCCGGAGATCGACGGGGCCATGCGCAACGACCTCGCCAAGGAGTACCTGATCGGCAAGGGCAAGCACATCAGCGTGCACGCCGGCGATCGCGTGAAGACCGGCGAGGCCCTGATGGACGGCGCGGCCAACCCGCACGACATCCTCAAGGTGCTCGGCGAGAAGGAGCTGGCCCGCTACCTCGTGGACGAGGTGCAGGAGGTCTATCGACTCCAGGGCGTGAAGATCAACGACAAGCACATCGAGACCATCGTCCGTCAGATGCTGCGGCGCGTGCGCATCGCCGAGGTGGGTGACACCAACTTCCTCGTCGATGAGCAGGTCGAGAAGTGGATCTTCGAGGAGGAGAACGAGCGCGTGCTGCAGAAGGGCGGCAAGCCGGCCATGGGCGAGCCGTTGCTCCTCGGCATCACCAAGGCGTCGCTCTCCACCGAGTCGTTCATCTCGGCGAGCTCCTTCCAGGAGACCACCAAGGTGCTCACCGAGGCGGCCATTTCAGGCAAGGTCGACCACCTGCGCGGCCTGAAGGAGAACGTCATCATGGGCCGGCTGATCCCCGCCGGTACGGGCCTGCCGCAGTACAAGCACCTCGACATCGAGGTGGAGACGCCGGAGGAGCAGCCCCAGGCCGAGCTCAACCAGCCGCTCGCCGCGGCCTCCGCCGACGAGTAGAAAGGCGATCGGCTGATCGCCTGAAGCGCGCGCCCCTGGCCGCTTGCCCCCAATTGGGCACGGCCGGGGGCTCGTGTTTTTGGTGAACACTTCCCCCGGTAAGTGCCCGAAGTTCCTGGCGCACCGCAGCACGCTTTTCGACCAGCTCGGCCGGGTGCTCGCATTCCGGACCAATCCGGGAAGTTTTCACTTGCGCGGGCGATTGGTGTGATTACCTTGCGCCGGAACTGAACGGGCGCTCAATTCCCTCCGGAATGTGACGTAAGGTAAGGTTGTTCGAGAAACGTTTTCCGCGCTCCGGTGTCGAACAGAGGCGGGCAGAGTGGATCGGGCAGGGTTGTTGAACGCAGTAGGCTGCGCACGCAGGCGGCAGAAGCTGTCAGGTTTGAAGGTGACGTTGCGTCAGCGGGGGATGACCAGCGGGGCGAGCAGGGTGCGCGAGGTGGACCATGGCAACGCGATCTGAATTTGAAGAGCTTTCGCCGTACCTGAACCAGCTCAGCAGGAGCCGGGTGCTGACGCGTGAGGAGGAAGTCGAGCTCTCCAACCGCGCCAAGAAGGGCGACGCCCGCGCTCGGGATGAGCTGGCCAGAAACAACCTGCCTTTCGTGGTCGCGGTGGCCAAGAAGCACATGGGCCGCGGTGCACGCCTGGATGACCTCATCCAGGAAGGCAACGTCGGGCTGCTCAAGGCCATCGAGCACTTCGACCCCGACAAGGGCAACCGCTTCGCCACCTACGCGGTGTGGTGGATTCGCGCGTACGTGACCCGATACCTGAAGGACAACCGCAGCCAGGTGCGCGGCGGTGAGAAGGAGCGCCCGGTGATGCGCGACCTCTCCCTCGACGTGACCATCGGCAACGATGAGGACGGCGACACCAGCCACCTCGATCGCCTGGTCGGCGACGACCCGGGCCCCGAGGCCGAGTTCTTGGGCGACGAGCACTCCGAGGAGGTCCGCGAGGCGCTCTCGCAGGTCCGCAAGCGCATCGGCGACCTGGGCTGGGACATCCTCCAGGAGCGGCTGAGCCAGGACGAGCCCAAGACGCTGGAGGAGCTCGGCAAGCGCTGGGGCGTTTCGCGTGAGCGCGTGCGCCAGGTGGAGCTGAAGACGAAGATCTTCCTCAGCCGCTACCTCTCGCCGCTCGCCGCCTAGCCAAGCCGGTTCATCTGGCAGCACCCGAAGGCCCCGCGCACCCTGCGGGGCCTTTTCGTTTGCGGGTGCGGCGGGCTTCCGCTCGGGCGCCCGCGTGAACACCTTCCCCCTCGCTTCGCAGGACCATCACAGCCGCCGATGGGCGGGGGAGAATCGACATGAAGAAGACGCTCACGCCGTGGCTTCTGGCGCTGGGTCTGGTTGCGGGCTGCTCGACGGTCGCGGTGACCTCGGAGGCTGCGCCCGATGCGAACCTGGCCAACTTCAAGACCTTCGGCTGGTACATGCCGCCCGGCAACCAGGGCAAGCCGGAGTCGCTGGCTGATCAGGACATCCGCTCGTCGATCGAGAAGAACCTCGCGGCGAAGGGCATCACCCACGCCACCGAGGGTAATCCGGACTTCTTCGTGGCCTTCCACACCAAGACGCAGCAGGAGCTGAATGTGGCCGACTACGGCTACGGCTACTGGGGCGGCTGGGGCCCGGACGT
This sequence comes from Deltaproteobacteria bacterium, assembly GCA_018266075.1. Taxonomy (GTDB): domain Bacteria; phylum Myxococcota; class Myxococcia; order Myxococcales; family SZAS-1; genus SZAS-1. Next base: position 14,833 of record JAFEBB010000090.1, read on the forward strand.
GTACACGTACACGCAGGGCACCATCGTCATCGACTTCATCGATCCCAAGTCGAACAAGGTCTTCTGGCACGGTACGGCCAGCGGCGTGGTGGATCACCCCGAGAACCCCAACGCCGAGAAGATCGACTCCGCCGTCACCAAGGTGATGGAGCGCTACCAGACGACGCCGGTGGCCGCGCAGTAAGCGAATGGGCGTGGGTGGTCTCTTCCTGATCAACGAAGGGATCGTCGTCGCGGGGCTCGCGGTGCTCGTGGGTGGCGCCGCCGAGCTCGGCTATGGCCTCGGCGGTCGCGAGCGCGGCAAGGCCGAGCCGCGCGCCCTCTTGATGAGCGTGCTGGGCGCGGTGCTGGGGCTGTTGGCGCTGCTCCTGGGCTTCACGTTCTCGATGGCGGCGCTGCGCTTCGAGGCGCGCAAGCAACTCGAGGTCGACGAGGCCAACGCCATCGGCACGCTCTTCCTGCGCTCGGGGCTCCTGCCTGAGCCGGAGCGGGCGGCGGCGTTGCCGCTGGTGCGCGAGTACGTCGAAGCTCAGGTGACCTTCTACGAGGCCGGCGTGCAGCCCGAGCAACTCGCGCCCGTCGACGCGCGGCTCAATGCCCTTCAGGACCAGCTCTGGGCGCTGGCCGTCGCGGCGTCGGCGGCAGATCCGCGCGCCATCCCCACCGGGCTGTTCGTGCAAGCGCTCAACGACACCATCGATCTGCACGGCAAGCGGCTCGCGGCGATGGAGAACCACGTGCCCGAGGCAGCGCTGCTGATGCTCTGCGTGGTGGCCATGCTGGGCGCAGGGCTCACAGGCTTCGCTGCGGGCACCGACCCCAGGTCGGATCGTGCCATGGCAGTGATCGTCGCGTTTCTGATTGTCCTGGTGATCGGCCTGATCGTGGACCTCGACCGGCCGCGGCGCGGCATCATCACCGTCGGCGAGGCGAGCATGCTGCGCTTGCAGCAGACGTTGAAGACCTCACCCTGACCGCGCGTTTGGCACGCCGGCTGCCTCGCTCATAAGTTTGAATCGCTGGCGCGCTGGCATCGGCGGCGCATGGGGCGGCGTGGGCGGGGAGGGGGAGTCATGCGTCGGGGACTCGCGGGCGCGCTGGTTGTGCTCTTCACACTGGCTTCGGGATCGAGCTGGGCCGCGGCGGTGGCGCCGGCGACGCCCGTGCCACCGGCGGCGCCGCCCCTCGAGTCACCCCTGGGGCGCTTCGGGTTGAACTTTGGAGGCGGGCCAGCGTTCCCGCTGGGCGACGGCACCCACCACTACGACGTGGGCTGGAACGTGGCGGTCGGCGGACAGTTCAACTTCAACGCCCGGTTCGCCGTCCAGCTCGAGTATCTGTATAGCCAGTACGGATTGAAATCGAACCTGTTCAACTCCGGGAGTGTGATCGGCGATCACACCATGGAGGACTTCGACCTCAACGGCATCGTCACCCTCTTGCCCCGCAGCAGCCGGGTGAACGTGTACTTGATAGGCGGCCCGGGTATCTACTTCCGCTGGATCATGATCAGCCGCATCGACGGTGTGACGGCGATCCCCTACTGCGATCCGTTCCTGCTCGCGTGCTTCACGGGCGCGGTGCCGGTGGCTTCGGTGGTGGGCACGCGCACCGTCACCAGCTTCGGGCTCAACGGCGGCGTCGGCGTGACCTTCATGCTCGCGGATCCCACGCGGCTCTATGTCGAGGCGCGCTACCACTACATGTGGGGCCCGACGCTCGACACGCCCACGGGCACGTTCCACGCCAATTCGCAGTACATCCCGCTCGTGGCCGGCATCCGGTTCTGAGCGCACGAAGGGCCGCGACGTCGGCCTCGGCGTCGCGGCTCCGTACTATTGAACTAAACAGTTGCTCAGTGCGGCATCGCGGCGCGGACGGCCTCGGCCACCTGGTCGCGCAGGCTCTCGCTCACCTGGTTGCGGATGGCGTCGCCCACGCGGTCGCGGACGAGGTTGGCGATGCGGTCGGCGTCGACGCCGCTGTAGCCCTGGCGCTGAAAGCCGCCCTGGGTGTTGCCCTGGAAGCCGCCCTGGCTGCGGAAGGCCTCGGCGAGCCGGTCGCGGACCACCTCTTCCACGCGCTCGCGGACGGCCTCGCCCACCTTCTCGCGCACCGCCTCGGCGAGCCGGTCGCGGATGAAGCGGGCGATGCGCTCGTTGTCGAAGCCGCCGCTCGACTGCGCCTGGTAGAGCGCGCTGCGGATGGCGTCGGCCAGGCGGGCGTGGATGGCCTCGAGGGCGCGCTCACGCACGCGCTCGGCCACGCGCTCACGGAGCTCCTCGCGCAGCCGCTCCTCGAGGAACAGGGCGATCCGCTCCGGATCCATGTTCATGCCGCTGAAGCCCTGCATGCCGGGGCCGCCCTGGCCGAAGAGGCCAGGCTGCCAGCCGCGCTCGGCGAAGGCGGTGCGCAGGGCATCCCCCAGCCGCTCGCGGAGCACCTCGCCCGCACGCTCCCGGACGATGTCGGCCACGCGATCGCGCAGCACCTCGTGCAGCCGCTCCTTGATGGCGTAGGCGATGCGCTCGCCGTCGAGGCCGCCGCCCGTCTGCATCTGGTGGATGATCACCGCGCGCAGCGTCTGTCCCAGGTGCTCGCGAATCACCTCGCCGACGCGCTCGCGGATGGCCTGGCCCACGCGCTCACGGAGGCCGTCCTCCACGCGCGTGCGCACTGCTTCGGCGAGGCCCTCGAGGTTGGTGCCCGACTGGCCCTGAGCTGAGAAGTCCATCATGTCCACATCCTCCATGCGGGGTTGGGGTGACCCACCGGGATTGGTGGGTCCACGGGGTCGCCGTGCCGCGGCGCGAGGGTAGGCACGAAGCCGCCAGCCGCAAGCCCGGCTGCTCGCTTTTTATTGTCGAATACTCAAATCATTGAATCGGCAACGTGGCCGCGCGCTTGCTTCGCGGGGGCCCGCTCGCTTCCTCGCGGCTGGCCGATGGAGGGAAGCCTGCGCGCCACCCGACGTGTTCCTTCTCGCACCTCGAGACAGGGAGACACCTCGCATGAAGTGGAAGACGACCGTGGCGACGATTGCAGCTCTGACCAGCCTGGCCGGGAGCGCCTTCGCGCTCACGCCCGCGCGCGATGTGACCGGACGCCTGATCCCCCAGGGAGATGGCCGGCCCACGGTCGTGCTCTACGTGAACAAGGACAACAAGGCCCAGCTCCGCGACGTCGCGCTGCCCATGGCCTATGCCCTGCGCAAGCAGAACCCGCGCATGGTGGTGCACGTGGACCTCTCCGACGTGCCCGGCCTCTTCAAGGGCTTCGCCAAGGGCGAGATCCAGAAGGGCCAGCGCAACGCCGTGAGCGCTATGCAGAAGCTCTACCGCCAGCACGGTGAGAGGCCGCCCAGGGGCCTGGCCAACTCGGTCTACATGGTCGCCGACAGCGACGGCGCGCCCCATCGCGCGCTCGGCTTGGAGGAGCACTTCAAGCAGCCGTTCGCCCAGGTGCTGGGCCGCCACGGCGAGCCGCTGGCCAGTGGCTCATTGCCTGCTGCGGTGCCCGCGGTGGAGAGGGCCATCCAGACGCAAGTGCACAAGCTGGGAAAGCTGTAGCCGAGCGGGGCGCGCCGCGTCGGCCGGTCAACGGCCGGCGCGGCCGCGTTCGTACATGACAAAATAAATAGTTCGATTTGTGAGCGTGGGCGCGGCTGTCGCTCGCGCTCGCTTCTTGTGCGCGCTATCCACGCGCGCATGAACGCCAACCCCAAGACCGCTTCGCCTTCGCAGCCCCAGTCGGCCTTCAACTTCGACCCCGCCGAGTTCGGGCGGAAGTACAACCGGGCGCCGTTCCTGTTCCGCCACAACCTGGTGGACCACCCCCTGCTGCAGCTCCCCAAGCTGGCGGAGCTCGCGCTGCGCATGGACCCGCAGCACATCCTCCACCGCAGCGGGCGCGTGCCGCCCGACACCAACTTCGATCACGCGCACGAGCTCCACCCGGCGCGCACCTCGCTGGCGTACACGCTCGAGCACATCGCCGAGAGCGGCTCGGCGGTGACCATCAACACGCCCGAGCTCGACGCGGAGTACAAGCCGTTCATCGCCTCGCTCTACGAGGAGGTGCGGCAGGCCACCGAGCCCATCGATCCCGGCATCACCTACACCGCGGCGTACATCTTCATCGCCGCGCCGGGCTCGCTCACGCCGTACCACATGGATCGGGAGATGAACTTCCTCATCCACCTGCGCGGCAAGAAGGTGGCGCAGCTCTGGGATCCCGCCGATCCCGCGGTGATGTCGCCCGAGGACGTGGACCAGCTCTTCGCGCGCTTCGACATTCCGCGGCCGGGCTACCGGCCCGAGCTCGACGCCAAGGCCATGACCTTCGACCTCTTGCCGGGGCAGGGCGTGCACCACCCGTTCATCGCGCCGCACCTCGTGCGAACCACCACCGAGCTCGCCATCTCGCTCGCGGTGACGTTCCGCACCCGCGCGTCGGACCGCATCGCGCAGCTCCACAACGTGAACCACCGGCTGCGCAAGCTGGGCCTCGCGCCGCGCGCGGTGGGCACGGATCCGCGCGCCGACGCCGCCAAGCTCGCGGCCTATCACCTGGGCCAGCCGGTGCTCGGGGCGGCCTGGCGGCTCGCGCGACGGCTCGGCGTGCGCTGAACGGAATCAGCGGCTGTAGAACGCCGCGCCCGGCGTCGTGAACTTCGGGACGCCGGGGTTGGACAGCTTCGAGAGCGGCATGTCCACCGCGCCGATGAAGAGCGTGCTCGCCCCGCCGTTGCAGGGGGCGGAGCCGCGGACCACGCGCGCGTCGAAGCTCAGCGTGTCACCCACCAGCTTTGGATGGTTGAGCTCCAGCACCACCTCGCTCGCGGTGCCATCGGGCAGGAACGTGGACAGCGTGCCGAACGGCGGCTCGATCTCGAACGCGTTCGGGCCCTGGCTCCACGTTCGCGCGGCGTCGCGGGTGAGCATGTGGCCCACCACGCGGTCGGGCCGCTCGGCGACGATGACCGTGGTGGCGCCCACGCCCAGAAGCGAGAGCACGCCGTCCTCGTAGGTGACGCCGCTCGCGGTGACGACCAGCAGCCCGGCCACGAGCTCGGTCGCCTGCGGCGCGGGCGGCAGCGGAGCCGGTTCATCGCCTCGAGCGAGCCCGGACGCCCCGACCAGGGCCAGCACCACGCAGACCTTCCAACCGAGCGTGTGCACGCCACCTCCGACGGCCTGGCTGATCCTATGGGAAAGCTAGCGACGACCGTCCGGGTTTGGCCCAAAGCGGTCGATTGACCGGCCTCATCCGGCCTGTTACGACGCCTGTTCCCCCTGCGGCGACCGCAGCGGATCTGGATCACTGGGAGCCTGAATCGTGAGCACCCGACGCGTCCTCTCGGGCAGCCGTCCGACCGGCCGGCAGCACCTGGGAAACCTCAACGGCGCGATCAAGAACTGGATCAACGTCCAGCAGCAGGGCGCCGAGTGTTTCTTCTTCTCGGCCGACTGGCACGCGCTCACCACCGCGTACGAGAACACGGAGAACGTCCGCGGCGACGAGCTGCAGATGTTCGTCGACTGGATCGCCTGCGGCGTGGATCCCGAGACGTGCACGCTCTTCGTCCAGAGCGCGGTGAAGCAGCACGCCGAGCTCTACCTGCTCCTGGCGATGATCACGCCCAACGGCTGGTTGGAGCGCGTGCCCACGTACAAGGAGCAGCAGCAGAACATCACCAACACCGACCTCAACACCTACGGCTTCCTCGGCTACCCGCTGCTGCAGACGGCCGACATCATCATCTACAAGGCCAACACCGTCCCCGTGGGCCTCGACCAGGTGCCGCACCTGGAGTTCTCGCGCGAGGTGGTGCGCCGCTTCAATCACCTCTACGGCGACGTGTTCCCGGAGCCCGAGGCGCTGCTCATGCCGGTGGCCAAGGTGCTCGGCACCGACGGCCGCAAGATGTCGAAGAGCTACGGCAACGACATCGCCGTGGGCGAGGCCGGTGAGTCGCTCAAGAAGAAGATCATGGGCATGGTGACCGACCCGGCGCGCAAGCGGCGCCAGGACCCGGGCAACCCCGACATCTGCGGCATCTACATGCTGCACCAGCTCTACAGCAGCCAGGACACGATCGATCTCGTGAACCGCGAGTGCCGCACCGCCGGCATCGGCTGCGTGGACTGCAAGAAGATGCTGCTCGAGAAGCTCGATCCGGCGCAGCAGGCCATCCACGACAAGCGCGAGGCGCTGCTCAAGAACCTCGACTTCGTGCGCGGCAAGGTGGAAGCCGGCAACAACAAGGCCCGCGAGGTCGCGGAGCGGACCATGGCGCAGGTGCGCCAGGCCATGAAGCTCTAGGCGAATCGCATGTCCGACGAGCCCAAGAACGGCGGCGCCGACGACGAGCTGGGTGAGCTATCGAGCTCGCCCGGCGAGATGTTCCGCGTCCAGCTGCCCAACTTCGAGGGCCCGCTGGATCTGCTGCTGCACCTGATCCGCGAGCACAAGCTCGACATCTTCGACATCCCCATCGCGCTCATCACCGAGAAGTACCTGAGCACGCTGGACTTGATGCGCAAGCTGAACCTCGACGTCGCCGGCGAGTTCATCTTGATGGCCGCGACGCTCGCGCATCTCAAGTCGCGCATGCTCTTGCCGCGCGTGGAGGCGCAGGGCCCGGACGCCGTCGAAGAGGAAGCGGGTGACCCGCGCGAGGAGCTCGTTCGGCGCTTGCTCGAGTATCAAAAGTACAAGGCCGCGGGCGAAGAGCTGGGCGAGAAGGAGCTGCTCGATCGCGACGTGTTCCCGCGGCGCGCGCCGCCCGAGGAGCCGCCGGCGCCCGAGAGCACCGAAGGGCTCGTGGAGATCAGCGTGTTCAAGCTGATCGAGGCGTTCAGCGAGGCCATGGCGCGGGCGAAGGTGGAGATCGCGCACGAGGTGCTCGTCGAGCGCACCAACATCTCCGACGCCATCGCGCAGCTCGCCGAGAAGCTGCGCACCACGGAGCAGATCAACTTCTTCTCGCTCTTCGAAGGTCAGCGCGAGCGCAGCAAGCTGGTGGTGACGTTCCTGGCCATCCTCGAGATGACGCGGCTGAAGCTCATCAAGATCTTCCAGGAGCAGCCCACCGGCGACATCGTCATCCGCACCGCGAGCGGCAAGCCGCTCGACGTCGCGCCCGAGGTCAACGATGAGTACCAGTAACCCGCCCGACGAGACCGAAGAGCGCAAGGACGTGGAGTCCGAGGCCGTCGCCCAGGCCAAGGCCGAAGACGAGCCCAGTGCCGATGGCCTGGACGGCGTCGAGGCCGCGGAGATCGACGGGCCCGTCGAGCCGGACCTCAAGCTCGAGCAGCTGCAAGCGCGCGCCAAGAAGCTCGACCCCATCGAGGTGCAGCGCATCCTCGAGAGCCTGCTCTTCGTGAGCGCCGTGCCGCTGACGGCGGAGGCCGTGGAGAAGGCCACCGGCATCGCGCCGGACGCGTCGTCGAAGGGCTTTGGCGAGCTCGCGTCGCGCTACGCGCAGCAAGACGGCGGCGTGGTGCTGCACGAGGTCGCGGGCGGCTGGCAGCTGCGGAGCGCGGCGGCGTCGAGCGAGTACGTGCGGCGCTTGCTGCAGCTCAAGCCCCAGCGGCTCACGCGCGCGGCGCTCGAGACGCTCGCCATCATCGCCTACCGGCAGCCCATCACGCGGCCCGAAGTGGAGGACGTCCGCGCGGTGGACTCGGGCGCGATAATCAAGGCGCTGCTCGAGCGGAAGCTGATCAAGATCCTCGGCAAGAAGGAGGAGCCCGGGCACCCGCTGCTCTACGGCACCACGCGCGAGTTCCTCGAGTTCTTCAACCTGAAGAACCTCGCGTCGTTGCCCACGCTGCGCGAGTTCCAGGAGCTGACCGAGGAGAGCCGCGACATCGTCGAGAAGGAGCACGGCACGCCGGAGCCCATCGCCGGCACCGTGAGCCAGCTCGCCGACGCCGAGTTCCTGGCGCGCCAGAAGAAGAGCACCGAGGCCAGCGAGGCCGCGCTCGAGGAGCTCGAGACGGCCATGGCCGTGGCCGAGAAGAAGGCCAAGGAGACGCACGACATCCTCAATCCGCCGCCTCCGCCGCAGCCCGCGGTCGAGGGCGCCGCGCCGATGCCAGCGCCGCAGCCGCCAGAGCACGACACGCAGCCGGAGATCAACACGGCGCAGGTGGTCGAGGCCGTGGCCCAGGAACAGAAGGCCGAGGAGAAGAAGGCCGAGGCCAAGCCGCCCCGCAAGCGCAAGGCGAAGGACGCGCAGGCCGAGCCCAAGGCCGAGGCTGCGCCCGAGCCGGAAGTGAAGGAGTAGGTCGTGGAAGAGCGGCTGCAGAAAGTGCTCGCGCGCGCGGGCGTGGCTTCCCGGCGCAAGGCCGAGGAGCTCATCGTCGCCGGGCGCGTGGAGGTCAACGGCAAGAAGGTCACCGAGCTCGGCACCAAGGTGCAGGGCGGTAAGGACCTCATTCGCGTCGACGGCAAGCTCATCGACGACGCCCAGGCCGAGACCTACCTCGTGCTCTACAAGCCCGCTGGCGTGGTCACGACGCTGTCCGACCCCGAGGGCCGGCCAACGGTGGCCACGCTGCTGCGCGGCGTGCCCGAGCGCGTGTACCCCGTGGGCCGCCTCGACTACGACGCCGAGGGCGCGCTGCTGCTCACCAACGACGGCGACCTCGCGCACAAGCTCACGCACCCACGCTTTGGCGCCAAGCGCACGTACCTCGCGAAGGTGCGCGGGCGCCCATCGGAGAAGTCGCTCGATCTGCTGCGCGACGGCATCAAGCTCGACGATGGCCTCGCCAAGCCACTCGACGTGGACGTGCACCAGCACGCCGAGAAGAACACCTGGATTCGCATCGTGGTCGACGAGGGCCGGCCGCACCTCATCAAGCGGCTCTTCCTGGCCATCGAGCACCCGGTGCAGCGGCTCTACCGCCCGGACTACGCCGGCATCAGCGTGGAAGGCATGGAGCCGGGCACGTACCGCGAGCTGAGCCAGGGCGAGGTGAAGCTGCTCAAGGCAGGCGGCGTCGACCGGCCGCGCAAGGACGTGCAGCTCCCCGCGCGTCGGCACGGTCGCGGACCGGGTGGGAGCGCGGCGTCCTTGGGCGTGCGCGGGCGCCGTCCGAAGGGGCGCGACAACCGACGCATGCGGTAACCCGCGATGTCGAAGGCGTTCACCAGCGGCGACGCGCAGCCGGAGACGGTTCGGCGCGCGCCGGTGAAGGCCGCGCCGGGCGAAGAGCGCCCCATCACGCCCGAGGGACGCGCGGCGCTCGAGGCGCAATGGCGCGAGCTGGTCGACGCGCGCGCCAAGCTCCTGGGGGCCGAGTCGGCGACGCAGCGCAACGAGCTCGACCAGCAGATCCAGTTCGTGCAGGTGATCCTCGAGTCCACGCGCGTGGTGGTGACCGACGCGAGCCAGCGCGATCGCGCGTTCTTCGGCGCGACCGTGGAGCTCGAGGACGAGCAGGGTGAGCGTGTGACCTGGCGGCTCGTGGGGCCCGACGAGGCCGACGCGCGCACAGGGACGCTGTCGGTCGCGTCGCCGCTGGGGAAGGCGCTGCTCGGGCGTGAAGTGGGCGATGAGGTCACCGTCGATCGCCCGCGCGGGAAGGCGACGTTCGGAGTGGTCGCGGTTCGGTATTGAAGTCGATCGCCCGAAATCCGGCCAGCTCCGCGACTGCCCAAAATTCGGTGACTCGATTCACGTCGGACTCCAACTTGTAAATACGCAATCTGCTGCCGAATAGATCGATAAGTGGCCGGATCGGCGAAAACTCCTCGTCACGAATTCGAAAGGTTCCTTGACGAGCGCAGCTCGGTACGCGGTTCGCAATGGTGGCGGCGCGCTCACTCCTGGAGCTCGCCATGTCGCGGACGTTCAGCGGTTTCTTCTATGTGGTTGCTGCGGCCCTGATTCTCAGCGCGTGCGGTGAAGGCTCGCTGGGGCAGTCGACGGCCATCACCCAGCCCGACAAGCCCGCGGCAGGCTCAAAGTCGCTCATCCACGCCATGCCCATGACGAACAACTCCAAGCAGGCGCTTGGGGGCAGCGCGCAGCTCACCTACTACGGTGGCCCGGTGATCTCGAACGTGCGCGTCTACACGGTGGTCTGGGGCTCGGGTGTCAATTACATGAGCAAGATCGATTCATTTTATTCGACGATTACCCAGAGCGCGTACTTCGATTGGCTGAGCGAGTACAACACGCCCTCGCAGACCATCGGGCGTGGCTCGTTTGCCGGCGAGGTGGATGACGCCAATCCGCCCAGCGGAAACACCATCGACGACTCGCAGATTCAGGCCGAGGTCGATCGGCTGATCAACGCGGGCCAGCTGCCGCCGAACAGCGACGGGAACAATCTCTATATGTTCTATTTCCCGCCGGGCATCACGATTACCCAGGGCGGCCAGCAGTCGTGCCAGGCGTTCTGCGCGTACCACGGCACGTATTCACGCAATGGCCAGTACACGTACTACGGCGTTGTCCCCGACCTCGGCGGCGCCTGCGCAGGTGGCTGCGGCGGCGGCTCCCAGGACGACAACACCACCGCCGTCTCCTCGCACGAGATGATCGAGGCCGTGACCGACGCGGCCGTGGGCTTGGCCACGGGCAACTCATCGCCGCTCGCGTGGTACGACCAGAACAACGGAGAGATCGGCGACATCTGCAACGGCCAGCAGGGTCAGGTGGCGGGCTTCACCGTCCAGCTGGAGTGGTCCAACAGCCACAACGCGTGCATCGCTGCGGCGCCAGGCGCAGGAACCACCGGGAGCGGCACCGGCTCGACCACGGGAGACACGGGCTCGACGACCGGCGGTACCAGCGGCGGCACGACGACGGGGAGCACGGGGTCGTCCGGGTCGAGCGGCAGCAGCCCGGGCGCCATCTGTGCGAGCTGCTCCAGCAACAGCGACTGTGCGACCGGCTTCTGCAACACGTTCTCGGGCAGCGCGGGCTTCTGCGACAGCGCCAACTCCTGCCAGAGCGACGCCGACTGCGGGCCGTACGCGTGCGACACCAACTCGGGCGACTGCGTGTGCAACTGAGGCAGCGCGTGAAGGGACGGTATGCGACTGGCCTGAGCGCGCTGCTGCGACGTAGGGTCACGCCATGCAGCGGTCCAGGCCTTCATCCAAGCCACTCTGTGCGGCGACGCCTGTCGTCCTGAACGAGCGCGAGGAGTCTCTCAAGTATCGCGCGCACCAAATCGAGAACCCAACGTGGTTGCAGGTCGAAGCGGCCATCCGACGGCTCGACAACGCGAAGTTCAACGAGGTCTCGCTCGACTTCAGCGAGGGCGCCGATCGCACGTCGATGATGGTGAGCGGCGGAAACGAGGCGATGTCCCTCGCACTGTTGAAAGTCGGCGGCGGGAGCGAGGCTTCTACGCA
>JAFEBB010000091.1 GCA_018266075.1 Deltaproteobacteria bacterium
CGACCTTGGGCTCGGGCTTCTTGGGCTCGGGCTTCTTGGCCTCGACCTTGGGCTCAGGCTTCTTGGCCTCGACCTTGGGCTCGGGCTTCTTGGCCTCGGCCTTGGGCTTGGCCGCCTTGGCGTCGTCGGCGAGCTTCTTGGCGATGGCCGTGATGAGCTCCGCCTTGGTCTTGAGCTTGGAATAGCCCGACCCCAGGTGGGTCTTTGCCAGCTCGCGCAGAGCGCGGACGGTCATGAGCTTGAGGTCGTCCATGGCGAAGGGGAGGGCGGGGCTGGAGGCCGCGCTCCCCGGGCGAGGCCGCGCCTATATAGAGACCGGCCCGAGCGCGAAGCAACCGATTTGGTCGGGTCGTGCTTTCAACTGTGTCGGCCACGTGACCGATAAGGTCCTCCGGGCGGAAATTCGCTAAGCTGCGCGCACGGTAAGCCGCGTGATCGACCCCTCGCTCAAGATCCTCTTCTGCGCGTTCCAGGTGATCCCCGAGCCATCGGGCACGAGCACGCGGGTCTCCGGCTTCCTGCGCGCGCTGCAGGGCAAGTGCACGGTCGACGCGCTCACGGCCAAGGCCCCAGACGTGGCGCACATCGAGCGCTTCTTCGGCGCGCGGCTGATGCGCGTGCCCGTGGGCGCAGGCGACCTGGCGGCCCGCTCGCAAGCGTTCGAGCGCGCCGTGACCCGCCAGCTCGAGAGCGACGAGTACCAGCTCGTGCACTTCTCCGACCCGTTCGCGGGCACGGCGCTGCTCGACCACAAGAGCAAGCACCGCTTCAAGGCCGTCTACGACGCCACCGCGTTCCCCAGCTTCGACCTGCGCTTCACCGACCCGCACCTCGAGGGCGACCGCGGGTTCATGGGCAAGCTCAAGCGCGCCGAGCTGCTTTGCCTGATGGGCTCGGACGCCATCCTCACCGCCACGCCCGTGCACCGCGATCACATCGCCAGCCTGGGCGTGTCGAAGTCGAAGATCACCGTCATCCCGCCGGCCGTGGACCTGACGCCGTTCGCGAAGGTCGCCGGCGCGCGCCCCGATCGCATTCCGATGCGGCTGCTGTACCTGGGCTCGCAGGCTGCTTGGCAGGGCTTGCCCACGCTGCTCTTCGCCTTGAAGGACGCGCTCAAGCAGCCCGCTGCGGGCGGCGTGCGCCTGTCGATCGTCGGGCCCAAGCACCCGGAATGGCGCGGGCAGCTCGAGGAGCAGGTGAAGGCCGGCGGGCTCGCGGGCAACGTCGACTTCCTGGACCCGCCGGCGCGCGACGACTTGCCGCGGCTCATCGCCCAGCACGACGTGGGCGTGGCACCGCTGGAGAAGAGCGACCGCAACCAGCAGATGGGCGGCCTGATGATGAAGGTCGCCGAGTACGCCGCGGGCGGGCGGGCGATCATCGCCTCGGACCTGCCCAGCGTGCGCGCGCTGCTGGATGATCGCTGCGCGATGTTCTTCACGCCCAGCCGCGAGAACCTCCTCTCGGCGGCCATCGTGGCGCTGGCCAAGGATCCCGCGAAGCGGGTGCAGATGGGCCAGGCGGCCCGCGCGCTGGCCGCGGAGCGCCTCGACGCCAACCGCGCGGGCGAGCAGCTCCTCCAGGTCTACGCGTCGTTCGGGCTGAAGGGCTCGGCGGTGAGCGGCGAGCACGCCATCGAGGCGCCGACGTCGGTGGGCACCGAGCAGCCCGGCGACGAGCCCACGGGCTCGGGCACGGTCATCCCCGGCGAGCTGCACGAGCCGGATACCGGCCAGTTCCGCATCTCCGACGCAGACACCGGCAAGATCCGCGCGCTGGCCGAGCCCCCGCCGGCTGGAATTCCCATGCCCGCGGAGGGCGAGACCGGGCCGGTGCTGGCGGCCGCACCTCCTGAAGGGTCGGGCCCGCCGGTCGCCGATGGCCACGACGAACACGGTCCGCTGCTCGCGGGAGAGCTCGCGCTCTTCGGCGAGGACGGCGCTGCGCCGACCACGGGCGAGGTGGCCGACGCGCCCCTGATGCTGCTCGGAGAGATCCTCCCCGGTGACGAAGAGCATCCACCGATTCCAGACTCGCCGACGAACGTCGACTCCTCGCTCGATGACGTCTTCCGCATGCCGCCGCCGCCCGCGCTGGTGCCCGTCTCGCAAGCGCGGCCCGCCACACCGACCTCGCCTGGGCTGGTTGCGGCGCGGCCGCCGTCGGCGCCTTCGCCCGAGAACCTGCCGCTGCCACCGTTGGCGCGTTCGCGGCCGGATGCAGCCCGGCCGGCGTCGGGTGCGGCCAAGGTTTCGGCGCGGCCGTCGAGCGCGGGGATTCCGATGCTCACGCCGAGCCGGCCGCCGAGCGGCGCGCCGCCGGTGCTCGCGCCGTCCAACGTGGCCCGGCCGCCGTCGAGCTCGCCCGCGCGGCCGCCCGCTGCGGCGCAGAAGCCGCCGATTCTGACGCCTCCCGTCGACGTGGGCGCGCAGCCCGTGCTCTCGCCGTCCCCGGCGAAAAAGCTCGTGCCTCCGGCCGCGGCCACGCCCGCTGCGGCACCGCCGCCCAAGCCTGCCGCGCCGCCGAAGCCCGTCGCGCCGACGATCGAAGTCGCGCCGCCGCCCAAGCCGGTCGCGCCGCCCGTTGAGGTCGCGCCGCTGCCAAAGCCGGTCGTGCCGCCTGTCGAGATCGCGCCGCCGCCGAAGCCGGTCGTACCGCCGTCCTCGAGCTCCACGCTGCTCGCGGGCGTCGCCATTGGGGAGAGCCTCGAGCTGGAGCTCCCGCCTGCACCTGCACCGCCGCCGGCTTCGAGCTCGACGCTGCTCGCGGGCGTCGCTGTTCCGGCGAGCCTCCTCGACGACGTGCCCGTCGCCAAGCCGACCGCGCCCGTCGTGGTTGCGCCGCCCCCGGCTGCTCCGCCGAAGCCGGTCGCTCCGCCCGCGGCCGTCGCAGCGCCGCCGCCTGCCGCGCCCAAGCCTGCCGCGCCTGCACCGGCTCCGGTCGCTCCGCCACCGGCCGTCGCAGCGCCGCCACCTGCCGCGCCCAATTCCGTTGCGCCTGCACCGGCTCCGGTCGCACCTCCACCGGCCGTCGCAGCGCCGCCACCTGCCGCGCCCAAGCCTGCCGCGCCTGCACCGGCTCCGCTCGCTCCGCCACCGGCCGTCGCAGCGCCGCCACCTGCCGCGCCCAAGCCCGTTGCGCCTGCACCGGCTCCGGTCGCGGCGCCGCCGCCGATCGCGGTGAAGTCGCCCACGCCCGTGCCGCCCGTCGCAGCGCCGCCGCCCCTCGCCACCTCGCGTCCGCCGGCCATCTCCTCGCCGGGCATGGCAGCGCCCAAGCAGGCAGCACCCGTCGCAGCGGCCGCGTCCCAGCCTCCTGCACCCGCTGCGATGGCGCCTTCGGCCAAGCTGGCGGCGTCGACGCCGAAGACCGCGCGCCCCAAGTCCGAGGGCGTGATGATGCTCGCCGACGGCGACTTCAGCTCCATCGACAGCGAGCCCGAGCTCCTCGACGCCGACTCCGTGGAGACCGTGGAGCCGCCGCCCAAGCCGATCTTGCAGAACTCGGTCGACCTCGGCGGGCCCGACGCCTGGTACCACAGCCTGGTGCTCGGCTTTGCCCCGCTGGGGCAGCTCGGCGCCGCGCCCATCCGCGGCTCGCCGCTCTCGACGACCGAGCCGCCGAAGATCTAGCTGTCGCGGTAACCTGGCGCGGTCCGGATCCGTCCGGATCCGTCCGGATCCACGCGGATCCAGGCTGGTTGCGCGATGTTGCACCTGCGACCCGCTCAGGTCTGCGGCGCTTCCGCACACCGCACCTTAGTTGTACGATTCAGCCTTGGCGACGCCTCTTTCGCCGCCCTCTTCCCAGCGAGCTTAGACGCGCATGGATCAACGCCGAGTCCTCATCGTCGAGAGCCAGAACGAGTTCGCGCTTTCCCTCGCGGCCGTGCTGCGAAACCAGGGCTACGCCACCGCCCTGGCGCAGAACGCCGCCGAGGCCAACCGCGAGGTGGAGAAGCGCCGGCCGGATCTGGTGGTGCTGCGCGCCGAGCTGCCCGACATGTCGGGCTTCTCGCTCTGCGGGAATCTGAAGAAGCTGCGCGAGCCGGTCCAGGTCATCCTCATGTCGTCCGACGCCACGGACGCCTTCGCCCAGCACCAGTCCGGCCCCACCCCGGCCGACGGCTACCTCGCCATTCCCTTCGCCATGGAGGAGCTGTCCGCCGTGGTCGACAAGCTCATGCTGGATACGGCGCCCATCCTCGGCTCGGCCGATGATCCGGGCGACGACCTCGACAAGTCCTTCGACCAGAGCCTGGGCCTCGCGCCCGCGCCGGCGCCCGCAGAGGAGCCGGCGGCGGGCGCGCCGCCGCCCATGCCCAAGGGGCCGCCCAAGCTCCCCAAGCGCGAGCGCCGCAGCGCCCTGACGGATGACGACCGGCAGTTCCTGGAGCGCGTGTTCGGCTCCATCGCCGATCGCAAGGCCGAGCTGCTCGCCGAGGCCAAGAGCGCCAAGCGGCCGCCGCCGCGGCGCGAGCTGCTCGCCTCGCCCGAGGGCAAGCTCCAGCTGCTGCGCGAGGAAGTGAAGACCCGCGAGTCGCAGATCGCGCGGCTCTCGGAGATCTGGAGCGCGCGCGAGCGCGAGCTGCTCTCCGTCGAGGACCGGCTCCACGACAAGGACGTGGAGGTCCAGGGCCTGAAGATGCAGATCGACGACCTTCTGCGCCGCTTCAACGAGGCGCAGGAGGCGTTTCTGCAGAAGGAGAAGGAGCACGGCGCCACCGTCGACGACCTGCTCCTGCAGCGCTTCTCGGCCGAAAAAGACCTCATCGAGGTCGTGGCCGCGAAGGAGAAGGACCTCAACGCCCTCAAGCGCGAGCTGAACCACCGCGACGACGAGCTCGCGCGCCGCGCCGTGGAGCTCGACACCGCTCACCAGCAGTACGCGCAGCTCGAGAAGCAGTCGCAGCTCGACACCCTCCAGGGCGAGATGCGCGAGGGCGCGCTCCGCTTCACCCTCGACAAGCGCGAGACGGAGATCGAGCTCCTCCGCAGCGACGTGGACTTCCTCGTCCGCGACGTGCTCGACGTGCAGGCCGAGCGCGAGGCCCGCGTCAACGCGCTGGCCCGCGAGCTGCGCGACTACGAGGCCGAGCTGGCCACCATCCAGACCGCGCTCGGCAGCGCGGTGCAGAACCTGCTCGGGCGCGCCGAGGAGGCGGAGCGCAAGCTGCCCCTGCTCGAGGAGGCGCTCGTCGCCGAGCGCGCCGAGCGCGTGGCCGCCGAGGCCGCCTGGCGCGCGGCGCTGGACGAGACCGAGGACGAGGTCCACGAGCTCGACATCGAGGTCCACGACCTGCGCGCGCAGCGCGACGGCGTGGCCCAGGTGTCACAGCAGCGCATCGAGGAGCGGCAGGCGGAGATCGAGCGGCTCACCAAGGAGCTGGCCGACAAGATCCGCCAGGCCGACGCCCGCGAGGCCGAGCTCAACAACGAGCTCAGCCAGAAGCTGGAGCGGGTGGGCGAGCTGGAGGGCGAGGCCGAGGCCCTCAAGGTCCACCTCGAGGAGCGCGAGCGCGAGCTCAACCACCAGGTCACCCAGCTCATCACCGATCTGGAGGCCACCCAGAGCGACCTCGAGCAGACCCGCAGCGACCTCTCCAACACCCAGGACGCCAAGCGCGCCGGCGAGGAGAAGCTCAACGCGGAGATCGCCGGGCACCTCCAGAAGATCGCCGACGTCGAGCAGCAGGTGGTGCACACCCGCGAGCACGGCGAGAAGGCGCTGGCCGATGAGCAGCACCGCGCGGCCGAGGAGCTGGCGGCTTTCAAGGAGGCCGCCCAGCAGCGCTACAGCGAGCGCGAGGCCGACCTCCAGGCCCAGATCGACGCGCACCTCACCGAGCAGACCCGGCTGCGCGAGCAGATCGGCAACCTCGAGGGCGAGCTGGCCGCGCTGCAGCAGGCGCGCACCGAGCTGGAGCAGCAGCTCTCCACCGAGCGCACCCACGTCGCCGAGCTCACCGCCGAGCTGGAGAAGGAGCGCGAGGACCGCCACGCCGCCGAGGCCAAGCTGCGCGAGCAGGTGGGCGATCTCGAGGGCCAGCTGGAGGCGCTGCGCGCCGAGAAGGGCGACGTCGACAAGCACCTCGCCGATACCCAGGCCCACGCCACCGAGCTGCAGGGCCAGCTGAACGATCTCACCGAGGAGAAGGCCAAGGTCGACGCGTCGCTCGCGGCCACCCAGGCCACGCTGGCCGAGACCACCGGCAACCTCCAGGCCGAGCAGAGCGCGCACGCCCAGCTCCAGGAGGAGCACGCCGCGCTGCAGGACGCGCACAAGAGCCTGCAGACCGAGTTCGGCGAGCGCGAGGGCCACTCCTCGCGGCTGCAGGCCGAGTTCGCCAGCACCGAGGCCAACCTCCACGCCGCCGAGGAGAAGCTCGTCGCCCAGGCGGAGGAGCAGCGCCGGCAGCTGGAGCTCGTCACCAAGGATCTCCAGGCCCACAAGCAGGCCCTGGCGGATACCAAGGGCAAGCTCACCGCCACCGCCCAGGAGAAGACCCGGCGCGAGACGGAGCTCAAGCTCGAGCTCGAGCGCAAGAACGAAGCGCTCAAGAGCATGGAGACGCAGGTCCAGATCACCAAGGAGCAGGGCGACAACCGCCTCAGCGACGCGGAGAAGAAGCGCACCGAGCTCGAGGCCGCGCTGAACCAGTCGCGCGAGCAGACCAAGAAGGTCACCGCCACCGCCCAGGAGCTGCAGAAGCGGCTCGAGGCCACCAACGCCTCCCTCGAGGCCGCCCGCAAGGACGCCGCCACCGGCGCCGCCCAGCGCGACCAGAAGCTCGGCGACGCCGCCACCCAGCTCGCCAAGGAGAAGGAGCTGCGGCGCAAGACCGAGGAGGATCTGGCCAACCTCCGCGCCCAGGCCGAGACGCGCCTCAAGGACGCGCAGGCGAAGATCGAGCAGGCCCGCGCCGAGGCCGCCCAGAAGGACCAGGCCGCCCAGACGCAGCTCGCCCAGCGCGCCAAGAAGGTGCAGGAGATGGAGGCCGCGCTGGAGGCAGCGCAGGCCGCCAAGGCCAAGGCCGAGCGCGACCTCGCCGCCAAGGCCGGCTCCTCCGAGAGCCGCGAGAAGGAGCTCACCACCAAGCTCCAGCAGGCGGTGCGCATCCTCAAGGAGCAGGAGGCCAAGACCGCGGCGGCCGTGGACGACGCGAACACCAAGGCCAAGGCGGAGATCGAGCGCCGCGACGCCGCGCGCGCCGCGGAGATCCAGCGCCTGCAGCAGAGCCTCCAGGAGAAGAGCAAGGCCCTCAAGGTGGCCGAGCTCGAGGTGCAGCGCCTGAAGGCCAAGGTCGACGCGCCCGGTGTCGCCCGTCCGGGGACGATGTCGGCGCGGCCGCCCACTTCGGGCAATCCGCCCGTGGCGGCAGCCCGACCCGCTGCGCCGGCTGCGCCTTCGAAGACGATCCCGCCGCCGTCGAACCGGCCGCCGAGCGACTTCGAGGCCACCTCGATGATGAACCGCAGCAACCTCCTGAACATGATCAAGGAGGAGCAGCAGCAGGCGGGCGGCAAGCCGGCCGCGGCCAAGCCCATGCCGCACGCGCCGCCGAACCCGTCGCCGATGGAGGAGGCCGTGGAGCGCACGGTGGTGATGCGCGCCCCCACGGCACCCGCCGCCCCGGCCGAGCCGCCCGAGGACGACTGGACCAGCGTGGTGGACAGCCTCGACAAGTAGCTCGCGCGGCAGAAATGAGACGGGCGCCCGGGTTTTCCCGAGCGCCCGTTGCCGTTGCGGGAGCCGTCGACGTCAGTGCGTCGTGGCCGCCTTCGGCTCGTCGAGGAACGGCACGCGCGCCTCGCTGGTGATGCGGGCGATGAAGTCGTCGAGCTTCATGAGCTTGAGATCCTCGCCGCCGTGCTTGCGCGGGCTGACGCCGCCCTCGGCCTGCTCCTTCTCTCCGCAGACGAGCGCGTACGGCACCTTCGCCAGCTGCGCCTCGCGGATCTTGGCGCCCAGCTTCTCGCCGCGCTCGTCGAGCTCCACGCGGATGCCCGCGGCCTCGAGCTTGGCCTTCACCGAGCGGCCGTACTCCAGGAACTTGTCGCTCACCGTGAGGATCGAGCACTGCACCGGCGCGAGCCACACCGGGAAGACGCCGGCGTAGTGCTCCACCAAGATCGCGATGAAGCGCTCCATCGAGCCGTAGATGGCGCGGTGGAGGACGACAGGCCGGTGCGGCGCGTTGTCCTCGCCCACGTAGGTGAGGTCGAAGCGCTCCGGCGCGAGCGGGTCGTACTGGATGGTGGCCAGCTGCCAGGCGCGACCGAGCGAGTCGGTGACGCTGAAGTCGATCTTCGGGCCGTAGAAGGCGCCGTCGCCGGCGTTGAGCGTGTAGGCCATGTCGTTGACCTTGAGCGCCTTCTCCAGCGCGGCCTCGGCGCGGTCCCAGAGCGCGTCGTCGCCCAGGCGCTCCGCGGGCCGCGTGGCCAGCTTGGCCGAGAGCTGCAGGCCCACTGCGCCCATCACCCGCTTCACCAGGCCCATCATCCGCGCGACCTCGTCCGCCACCTGGTCTTCGCGCACGTACACGTGCGAGTCGTCCTGGCTGAACTGGCGCACGCGGGTGAGGCCGCTGAGCGCGCCGGCGGCCTCGTTGCGGTGGAGCACGTCGTAGGTGAGGAAGCGGATGGGCAGCTCGCGGTAGCTGCGCTTCTGCATGCCGTAGAGCAGGTGGTGGCTCGGGCAGTTCATGGGCTTGAGCGAGGACTCGTGCTCACCCGTCTCGTTGTCGAGCACGAGGAACATGTTCTCCTTGTACTTGCCCCAGTGGCCGCTGGTCTCCCAGAGCTTCTTGTTGAAGAGCAGCGGCGTCTTCACCTCGGTGTAGCCGTTCGCCTTGCAGAGCGTGCGGTTCGCTTCTACGAGCAGGTTGTAGAGCGTGGTGCCCTTGGGCAGCCAGAACGCCGAGCCCGGCGCGTAGGGATGGAACGTGAAGAGCTCCAGCTCCTTGCCCAGCCGGCGGTGGTCGCGCTTCTTGGCCTCCTCGAGCTGGTGCAGGTACGCGTCGAGGTCCTTCTGGTTGAAGAAGGCCGTGCCGTAGATGCGCTGGAGCATCGGGTTGCGCGGATCGCCGCGCCAGTACGCGCCCGCGACGCTGAGCAGCTTGATGACGCCGATCTTGCCCGTGCTCGGCGCGTGGGGACCCAAGCAGAAGTCCACCCAGTCGCCGTGCGAGTAGAGCGAGAGCGTCTGGGCGCCCTTGTTGAAGATGTCCTCGACGATCTCCACCTTGAACTTCTCGCCCTTGCCCTGGAAGAGCTGGATGGCCTCGTCCTTGGAGACTTCACTGCGGGTGAAGGGCAGGTCGGCCTTCACCATCTCGTTGGCGGCCTTCTCGATCTTCTCGAGGTCGTCGGGGGTGAAGGGCGTCTCGCGGAAGAAGTCGTAATAGAAGCCGTCCTCCGTGGACGGGCCGATGGTGACCTGCGTGCCCGGGAAGAGCTTTTGAACGACGCTGGCCATCACGTGGGCCGCGTCGTGGCGGATGAGATCCAGGCCCTCGGGGCTCTTGTTGGTGATGACCTGCATCTTCCCGTCGGCCTGGAGCTTGGTCGAGAGGTCGAGCTCCTTGCCGTCGACCTTGGCGAAGAGGGCGGCCTTGGCGAGGCCGGCGCCGATGGACGTCTTGATGAAGTCGAAGATGCTGGTGCCCTTGGCCGTGGGCTTCACGCTGCCATCGGGGAGGGTGATCTGGACCTGGTCGGACATGGTTCGTTCCTTCGCGCCCTTACGAGTGGGCGGTGACGGTTTGGACGGCTCGGCGCCAGGCTTGCTGACGCCGCGCGGCATGAAACCACGCCCCCGGCAGCCCGTCGAGCCTCGCGACGGGTGTGGCCGTCCGGCTAAACAGTGTGCAGTGTGAAATGAAAAGGCCCCACGCTCTTCAGCGTGAGGCCCTGGGTACTGTCTAATTTGGTAGGCGAGATAGGGATTGAACCTACGACCCCCACCGTGTCAAGGTGGTGCTCTACCACTGAGCTACTCGCCTGCAGCGGGCGCTTTGTAAGCGAGCCGCCTCCAACCGTCAAGACGCGTCAGAGCGGCGTGATCTTCAGGTTGTCGAACTCGGCCTCGCTCTCCCAGCCGTCGAAGGCGAAGCGGTCGTGGCCTTCGCCCTGGAGCGGCTGGGGGTCGTCGAGGGTCAGGAAGGGCTGGCCGTCGATCCACCAGTCCAGGTGCCCGGCGCGCTTGGTGAGCGTCCAGTGGTACTTCTTGCCGGGGATGACGCGCACGTCGGTGCGCCGCGGGACGCTCTGGTCGAACTGCCAGGTGTGCTCGTTCTGCTTGGCGATCACCGACAGGCGATTTCGCCAGCCGCCGAAGATGAACATGTAGCCCGAGGCCGTGTAGATGGCGTCCTTGCGCACGTCCTCGTCGCTCTCGAAGCGCACGCCGTCGCCCATCACCTCGACCTTGAGGTCGCCGTCGGGGCTGTGGCCGGTGACGTCGAGGTCGATCTGCCAGTCGTCCGGGAGGCGCTTCTGGAGCCAGAGCGGGTGGTTGTGCGCGTTGCTGAAGACGAGCGCGCCGTTGGCGATTCGGTAGGGGCCGCCGGTGTTCTTCCAGTCGGCGCCGATGTCCGCGCGGTCGAAGGTCTCGGTGTAGCCCTTGCCGATGGACTCGGGGCCGCTGCCGCTCTTGCAGGCCGCGAATGCCATCGGCAGGCAGAGCAGGGCGAACCGACGCATCAGCTCTCGACCTCGATCTCGGTGGGCTCGGTCGGGTGCGCGCAGCACACCAGCACGTAGCCCGCGGCCATCTCGCCGTCGGAGAGGCAGTGGCCTTCGTTCATCTGCACGGCGCCCGAGCGCTTTTTGAGGATGCAGGTGCCGCACACGCCGATGGTGCACGAGTGATCGAGCTGCAGGCCATTGGCGAGCGCTGCTTCGAGGATGGTCTGGTTCGGCGGAACCTCGACGACCTTCTGCTCCCCGCCCTGGATGAACGTCACCGGCTGGGCGCCGTTCGCAGACACCGTGTGCACCGGCACGCTGAAGCGCTCCTCGAGCACCTCGCCCGGCGGCACGCCGCGGTCGAGCAGCAGCTGGCGGGCGCCGTCCATCATGGGCTGCGGACCGCAGAGGTAGTAGCGCGAGTCGTTCTGCGCGCCGGCCAGCTCCAGCGCCTTGCCGAGCGTGGCCGGGTCGAGCACGCCGGTGAGGCCGGTCCAGCCCGCGGGCGCCTCCTGCAGCGCGTGCACCACGTTGAGCTTGCCCTTGCTGCTCTTGGCCAGCTCCTCGAGCTGCGCGCGGAAGATGACGTCTTCCTGCTTGCGGTTGCCGTAGATGAGGGCGATGCGCGAGAGCGGCTCGCCGTCGAGGATGGCGCGGATGATGGCCATCATGGGCGTGATGCCGCTGCCGCCGGCGATGAGCACGTGCAGCCGGTCCAGCGCGGGCTCGGGCTCGCAGGTGAAGCGGCCGCTCGGACCGCGCGCCTCGATGAGGTCGCCCTGCTTAACGTTCTGGTTAATGTGGTTGGAGACCTTGCCGCTGCCGGTGCGCTTCACGGCCACGGCCACGGGGCCCGCGGCGCCGGGCGCACTGCAGAGCGAGTAGTTGCGCCAGAGGGTCTCGCCCTCGAGCACGAACTTCAGCGAGAGGAACTGGCCGGCCACGAACTCCACGGGCGAGCCCGTGACGTCCTCCAACTGGAGCGAGACCGCATCGGGCGTCTCGCGGGTCACGCCGGCGACGCGCAGGGTGCGCGCGGGCGCCGCGCCGTGCTTGTGGGCCGCGCTCAGCTCCTTGGGCCGGAACGAGCGCAGCACGAGAATGGCCAGCACCACGGCCCCGACGATCCACCAGGTCACGCAACGGCTCCTTCGAAGAATCCAGCGGCGCACACTACGGGCGCCCGCGTCGCCGCGCCAGCCGAACGAGAGCCTCGACCGATCAAGCCTCCGGTCGCGATGTCGATTGCTGGTCGTTGGCTCGCTGGTTCGGCTAGGGTGCCTGCCTCCTTTCTGGAGGTCGTCCATGCGGTGGCTGTTGGCGCTGGTGCTCTCCCTGCCGGGCGTGGCGTTCGCGCACAATGGCGGCATCACCTTCGGCCTGCAGTACGGGCTGGGGAGTTGGAGCTTCGACCAGAGCCACCTGTCCGACCAGGTGAGCTACCCGCTGGCGAGCGACTTCCTCGCGCACACGCACGGCGGCCAGGCTCTGGACCTGCACCTCGGCTACAACATCCTCGGCTACGGCGGCCTCGAGGCGGACGCCACGGCCACGGGCTGGAACATCACCACCGCGGATCGCGGCGGCGGCGGCTTCGTGGGCGGGCTGGCGTCGTTCTCGCCGTTCAACTTCTTCCTGCCGCACGACCGGCCCTGGGACGCGCAGGTGTGCCTGGGCTACGCGTACGGCCTCGTGGGCCAGACCGAAGCCATGGACGGCGGCGTGTTCCAGTGGGCGCTGCGCGGCGAGTACTTCGTCACGCCGAACGTCTCCATCGGCGGGGCGCTGCGGTTCTTCCACCCGGGCTTCTCGGAGTTCATCCTCGACTACAACAACCGCGATCAGCCGGGGAACACGCTGCCGCTGCCGCAGGGCTCGGGCGGGTTGTTCTGGATGTTCGGCGTGCAGCTCGGCGTGCTGATTCCGGTGGGGCCGCAGCAGTCGGCGGGTCCGGCGCCGGCCGCGGATGCCCCCGCGGAGACGCCCGCGCCTGCGCCCAAGCCTGCTGCGAGACCGGCGACGAAGTCGTCGACGAAGCCCGCACCGAAGTCGACGACCCAGGACACGCCGCCCTCGGGCGAGCCGGATTAGCGACTAAGGCCCCGGCGCCGCCGACATCGCTGGTTTCGTGTCGTCAGGCTCCACGGGCGCGAGCGCGGCCTTCACCTTGCGCGGCAGCTCGTCGATCGTTCCCAGCTCCAGCTCCAGCGAGAGCTTGCGGATTCCCGCGAACGACTCCACGTCGCGCGGCACCAGCGGCCAGGTGAGGGCGATGCAGGTGGGCAGATCGGCTTGCTCGAGTGCGCCCATCAACGGCGGCGGAAGTCGATTGTCGTGCGTCTCCACGGTCACGCGCGAGGGCTGCAGGGTGGGCAGCGCGAGGATCTCTTCGGGCGGCGCGTCGGCGCCGATGCGGACCGATCGCGACGCGTGATCCAGCGCGTGAAACCGCGCCAGCTCGTCGGCCGTGGGCACGCGGCCGCGCAGATCGAGCTCGACCTCCACGTCCCGAAAGCGCGCCAGCTCGGCGGCGCGCTCCAGCGTGAGAGCACCGAATACGCGAACGTGAATCCGCCGCGGCCCGAGCGCGCTCACCTCGTTCCACGACAGGTGCGCGTCCTGGGCGAGCTCGAACACCGGCTGAGCCTGGGGCACGCGCTCGAGCCGCTCGCGGTGGGCCTGCACGAGCGGCGGGCGCAGGAGCACGCGCGGGTTCTTGCACGTCCGCAGCGCGTCGACGGTGCCCGTGGCCAGCATGTTCGAACGCGTCCGCAGCTCGAGCTGCGCGCCGGGCAGGTGGCAGGCGTCGGCGAGCGCTTGATCGTCGCTGTCCTCGCCCGCGCGCACGAGGAGCTCCGGCGGACGCAGAAAGCCCGGCCCCGAAGCGAGCACCAGCGCGAGCAGCGGGCCCATCAGCTCCCCGCGTAGAGCCGCGAGTGCCGGTACTGCTCCAGCAGCACGCGCGCGACCACGGTGAGCGCGGCCGTCGTCGGCACCGCGAGCAGCACGCCCACGAAGTCGAAGAGCTCGCCGAAGCCCAGCACCGCGAGGATCACCGCCACCGGCGGCAGGCCCACGCGCTCGCCCACCAGCCGCGGCGTGAGCAGGACGCCGTCGAGCAGCTGCACCAGCGCGAACGTCGCCGCGGCCACGCCGATTTGCCAGGGCTCGTGGTTGCCCACGGCGAGGCTCATGGCGGTGAGCACCGCGCCCGTGGCCGCGCCCATGTACGGCACGAGGTTTCCGAAACCGGCGATGAGCGCGATGCCGATGGCCATGTCGACGCGGCCCAGCGAGAGCCCCGCGCCGTAGATGCCTGCGTAGATCGCGCCCACCGTGAGCTGCCCGCGCACGAAAGCGCTGAGCACGCGGTCCACCTCATGGAAGCGGCCCACGATCTGGTCGCGGAAGCGCGGCGGCAGGAAGGCCACGGCCATGCCGGAGTAGCGCGGTGCGTCCTTCAAGAAGTGGAACGCAATCACCGGGGCGACGAGCAGCGCGAGCAACGTGGCCAGCACGCTCGCCGTCGAGCCCAGCGCCTTCATGATGATCGGGCCCAAATCGTCGCTGGCGTTGGCCAGGCTCTTGGCGAAGTCGGTGAGCGCGCTTTCGAGCTGCGGCGAGAGCGCGATCCCGAAGCGGGTCTGCAGGATTGGACTCACCGCCGCCAGCGCCCGGCTGAGCAGCACCGGCACCTTCGAGAGCTCGCTGAAGACCGTCGGCACCAGGTAGAGCAACAGGGCCGCTGCGGCCGCGAAGCCGAGCACGAAGAGCAGCACCACCGCGGCCGTCCGCGAGAGCCCGCGCTTCTCCAGCCGCGTCACCATTGGCCCGAGCACGTACGCCCCGAAGAGCGCCAGGAACAGCGGCACGCCGAAGTTCCGCGCCGAGAGCAGCAGCGCGAAGACGATGACGATGGTGCCCACCACGGAGCCGGCCCAGATGAGGTCGATGCGCGCGTCCGGGCGCGGCGCCACGGCCGCGACCGGGGCAGGCGCGGGAGCGGGCGGAGCGACGTCCGGAAGTGGGATGGGCGAAGCGATGGGCGACCTCTGGCGAGGAGTGTAACCGGCTTCCGCTCGAGAGTAGACGTGTTCACCTTTTGCTCCGCGGACGACACATTTTTCGCTCGGTTGCTCGTTCGGGAGCCAAACCATGGCCGACAAGATTGCGTGCATCCTGGGCGACGGCTTCGAGGACTCGGAGTTCCGCGTGCCCTACGACCGCCTGCAAAGCCAGAGCTTCTACGTGGAGATCATCGGCAAGCAGGTGGGCGAGGTGCTCACCGGCAAGCGGGGCCACGAGAAGGTGCGCGCGGAGATCGGCATCGATGACGCGCGCGTCGAGGACTACGACCTCCTGCTCATCCCCGGCGGCCACTCGCCCGATCACCTCCGCGCCGACCCGCGGTTCGTGGCGTTCGTCCGCGACTTCGACGCGGCCGGCAAGCCCATCGCCGCCGTCTGCCACGGGCCGCAGCTCTTCCTCTCGGCCGGCCTCCAGCGCGGGCGCACGCTCACCGCCTGGCCCACCGTCCAGTCCGACCTGCGCGAGGCGGGCGCGAACGTGAAGGACGAACAGGTGGTCGAGGACGGCAACTGGATCACCAGCCGCAAGCCCGACGACCTGCAGGCCTTCAGCGACGCCATCGTCCGTCGGCTCGACACCCAGCTGCCGCAGCCGGGCTACCCCTCGCCCGAGCCCCAACCGGGCGCCTGGTGAGCGCTCGGCCGCCCGCCCGAACACATGACATTCGTTGACGCAACCTGGCGAAAAGGCAGGCCAGATTTCTGGCCCAAGCTGACAGCACCGTGACACGGGCTGCGCATCATGGACCCCAGTTCTACTCAGGACCGGAGCCCATGACCGAAGCATCGCAGACCGCCGACAGCTGGAACGCGCCGGACAAGATCGACTGGGTCCAGTGCATCCCCATGCTCTTCGTCCACGCCTGGGCCGTCTGGGCGGTGATCCACACCGGCGTGCACGCCAAGCTGCTCGCCTGGGGCATCGGCAGCTACTACATCCGCATGGTGGGCGTGACCCTCGGCTACCACCGCTACTTCTCGCACCGGACGTTCAAGACCTCGCGGCCGATGCAGTTCCTGATCGCGTTCCTGGCGATGTCGAGCATGCAGAAGGGCGTGCTCTGGTGGGCGAGCCACCACCGCTGGCACCACAAGTACTCCGACACCGAGCTCGACGTTCACTCGCCCATGCGCCGCGGCTTCTGGTACAGCCACATCGGCTGGATCATGTCGGCGAAGTACGAGGCCACCGACTACGACCGCGTGGGCGACCTGGCGAAGTACCCGGAGCTCCGCTTCCTCAACAAGTTCTTCCTGCTGCCGCCCCTCGCGATCGGCGCGGTGATCTGGGTCTTCTTCGGCTTCGACGTGTTCCTCTGGGCAGGCATCATTGCCACCGCCGCGCTCTGGCACGGCACCTTCACCATCAACTCGCTCTCGCACGTGTACGGCACGCGCCCGTACAAGACCACGGACACGTCGCGGAACAACTTCCTCCTCGCGCTCATCACCTGCGGCGAGGGCTGGCACAACAACCACCACCACTACCAGTCGACGGCGAACCAGGGCTGGCACTGGTGGCAGCTCGACGTGAGCTACTACATCATCCGCATCCTCCAGGCGCTCGGGCTGGTGTGGGACGTGCGCACGCCGCCGCGCCACGTGGTGGAGTCGGAGCACCAGGACGGCCCGCTGGTCGCCAAGATCAAGCCGGTGCTCGAGAAGGCCGTGCAGGCCGCGCAGGACGTAGCCGCGCCCGCGGCGAGCGTCGCCGAGCCAATCAAGTAGCCGACGCGACGCTGCGTCGTGATGTCGGGCCGGGGCCTCGCGCCGCCGGCCCGATTCATTTTTGGCCCCTCAACCCAAGATTCGTGCGCGCGGAAGCATTCGCTGAGCTAGAAGTTTCCGCCGAAAGCTCCTGAGGACTCGATGAAGCTGCTCAAGCGTCTGGCGATCGCGGTCGTGGCATTGGTGGTGCTGGTGGGCGCGGCGTTCGTGGCCGCGGCGTTCTTCCTCGACCTCGACAAGGTGGTGAACGCGCAGATCGCGCAGCACAAGCCTGAGCTCGAGGCCAAGCTCGGCCGCAAGCTGACCGTGGGCGCGGTGAAGACGGAGATTTTTCCGACGCTCGGCGCGCGAATCGACGGCCTCACCATCGAGCCCGACGCGAACCACAAAGAGGACGACAAGCCGCTCCTCCAGATCCACGACGTGGGCTTCGAGGTCTCGCTCTGGGACGCGCTCATCTCGCGCGGCAAGGACGTGCGCATCCAGCGCGTGTACGTGGACGGCCTCGAGGTGAACGTCGTGCGCTACGCCGACGGCAGGCTCTCGTACCAGGACATCCTCGACCGCCAGCCCAAGGGCGATGACGCGCCCGCGAAGCCGAGCGAGCCGATGTCGCCGGAGACGCTGGAGCTCATCAAGAACGCCAGCATCGGCGAGGTGCACCTCGGCGACGCGCAGGTCCGGTTCGTGGACTACGACACGCCCACGCACAACCGCGCCGAGGAGTTCATCAAGCATCTTAACCTGGAGGTTAAGGACATCCGCGTCACCAGCCCGATCCACGTGCACGTGGACGCCGCGATCTTCGCGGACGCGAAGAACTTCGAGCTCGACACGGCCGTCGGTCCGCTCCCGGCGGATCTGCAACTCCAGGGTACGCCGCCGATGGGCGAGACCGCGCTCAAGGTGTCCGCGGTGGACCTCGCTCGCCTCGCGCCGTACCTCGGGCCCGCGGTGCCGGCGAGGATCGACTCGGCCGTCGCGGACGCGGACTTGAAGGTGAACGGCCCGAGCGCGGATGGCGCCACGTCGCTCGACGGCTTCGTGCAGGTGAAGAACGTGCGCGTCGCGGGGGGCACACCGTTCGAGTTCCGCACCGACGCCAAGCTCAAGGCGGATGCGAAGAAGCTCGCGCTCGACGTGGAGAAGCTCGACATCCACCTCGGCGACATCGCGATCTCCATGAGCGGCGGCCTGAGCGATCTGGCGACGAAGCCCACGTTCCGCGACTTCACGGTGAAGTCGACCACGCTCAACCCGGGCCTGCTCTACGCGTACTACCCGCCCGCGAAGGACGGCCTGCCGCCGGGCTTCAAGCTCGACGGCGCCGCCAGCCTGGATGTGAAGGCCTCGGGCGACGCGAGCAAGCAGACCGTGAACGCCAACCTCGACCTTGCCAACTTGGAGATCCTCGATCCGGGCGCGCTCGCGAAGCCCAAGGGCGTGCCCATGGGCGTGAAGGTCGATGGAACATTCGCGGGCAACGACGCCAAGCTCGAGCGCGCCGAGGCCATCCTCGATCAGCTCGATCTCGTCGCCAGCGGCACCGTGAAGAACTTCGCGTCGCCGGACTTCGACCTGCAGCTCTCGGCCAAGCCGTTCGCGTTCGATCGCGTGGCGCGCTTGCTGCCGAGCTTGAAGGACGCGCTCGAGAAGCAGCACGCGACCGCGCAGGGTGAGGGCCAGATCAGCGGCCACCTCGAGGGCACGCTCGCCAACCTCGACGCTGCGCTCAACCTCGGGCTCACCGGCGTGAAGCTCGACGCCGCGGGCACCAAGCTCGACGGCGCGCTGACGCTGAAGGCGAGCGCCAAGGGCGATCCGTCGAAGAACCTGGTGGCCGATGTGTCCATCGACGGGCAGGGCGCGACCATCGTGCTCCCGGGCACGCTCGACAAGGCCGCGAGCACGCCCATGCTGCTTCAAGCGCACGTCGAGCGCTCGCCGTCGCAGGTGGACGTCAAGACGTTCGATGTGAAGTTCGCCGAGCTGTCGATGCACGCGGGCGGCAGCTTCGACATGGTGAAGGGCGAGACCAAGCTGGCGGTGGACGTCGCGCCGCTCGACCTCGAGAAGTTCGCCAAGACCGTGACCGCGATTCCTGCGACGAAGGCCAAGGGCGGCAAGGTCGACGTGAAGGTCGCGGTGCAGGGCAACCCCAACAAGCTGGAGACGATGACCCTCGCCATCGATCCGCTCGACGTGAAATACGCCGACAGCGATCTGCGCGGGACGCTCACCGTTCGCAACCTCGTGAAGCCCGACGCGACGATGAACGTGCGCTGCCAAAAGCTCGACATCGATCAACTGCTCGCGCTCGATGACTCGCCCGCGGCTGCGTCGACGCCCGAGCAGAAGAAGAAGGCCGCCGAGGTCGACAACCCCAAGCTCAAGGAGCTCACCTTCAGCGGCACCTTCGATGCGAAGGAGCTCATCTACAGCAAGACCGACCTCACCAACTTCCGCGGCATCGTGCACTTGAAGGACGGCGTGCTCACGCTGAGCGACGCCACCTTCGGCGTGTACGGCGGCTCGGTCTCGGCCAAGGGCACCACGGCGGAGATCTGGAAGGGCAAGATGCCGTTCCACGCCAAGCTCAACGTGAAGAACATCGACGTCGGCCAGGCGCTCAGCGCCAAGACCAAGTACGGCGGCGTGCTCCAGGGTCGCGGCGACTTCAACCTCGATCTCGCCGGCGAGGGCTTCGAGACGGCCGAGCTCGAGCAGGCGCTCACCGGCAACATAGACGCCTCGCTCACGCAGGGTCACTACAGCGCCGCGAGCCTCACCCAGAGCGTCCTCGGCGGCTTCGGGCCCACGCTCGCGAAGATCCCGGGCATGAAGGTCACCAACGCGCAGGCCACCAACGCCATCAACGACCTCGTGGCCACGTTCGAGGTGAAGCAGGGCAAGATGCAGCTCAAGAAGCCCATGGCCCTTGCGCTCGACGGCGGCAAGCTCACCCTCGACGGCGCCATCGGCATCGCCGGCGGACTCTTCCTCACGGGCACGTACGGCTTGCCGGGGCAGGTGCTGAGCAGCGTCACCGGCGGCAAGTGCAAGGTCGCGGGTGCGGTGCCCATCCCGGTGAAGATCAACGGCACGGCCGCCGCTCCCGCGTTCGCGCCCGATGTGGCCGGCGCCGCGAGCAACGTGCTGCAGGCGTGCCTCACCGGCAAGGCAGGCGAGGTGCTCGATCAGGCGAAGGCCCAGGCCGAAGCGCAGGCCAAGGCCGCCGCGGACAACGCGAAGCAGCAGGCAGCGCAAGCGGCACAGCAGGCCAAGGCGCAGGCCGACGCGCAGGCGCAGGCCGCGAAGCAGCAGGCGCAGGCCAAGGCCGACCAGGAGAAGAAGGCCGCCGACGCCGCCGCAGCCAAGGCCAAAGCCGACGCCGACGCCAAGGCCAAGAAGGCCGCCGACGACGCCGCCAAGAAGGCCAAGGACGCGCTGGGCGGGATCCACTTCTGACCTAGACTGGGCGCATGCCCGTCCACCGCTTTTCGATGAAGCCGCTGGGGCCGTTCAGCCTCACGGCCGCGCGTGACTACTTCGAGCGATGGCCCGAGCATGAAGGCGGGCTGGCAGTGGCGTTTCCGGTCGAGGGCTGGCAGGGCACGGCCGCGGCCGTGGTGCGGCTGCGCGAGGGCAGGGTGGAGGCCGACATCCACTGCGACGCCGCGCTCGCCGACACCGCGTGGAAGCAGCTCCTCGCCGCGCTCTCGCTCGACTTCGACGGGACCGACTTTCCCAAGCTCGCCGAGCGCGATCCGGTGCTCGGCAAGATCCAGCGCGCGCTGGATTTCATGCGGCCGATGTGCTCGCTCACGCCCTATGAAGCGGCGGTCGCGCGGGTGCTCGGCCAGCGGCGATCGATCGTCCAGCAGCGCGCCATTCGCAAGAAGCTCGCGGACGCGCGCGGCGACAAGTTCGAGCTCGGGCCGCTGAAGCTCGCGGCGTTTCCGCGGCCGCAGGTGCTGCTCGAGGTCGACGCGATTCCGGGCGTCGACGCCAAGAAGCTCGCGCAGCTCCATTCGCTCGCGCACGCCGCGCTCGCCGGCAAGCTGGATCGCGAGCGCCTCCGCGCCCTGCCGTACGACGACGCTCTGGCCGAGCTGCGCGAGATGCCCGGCGTCGGTGATTGGACGTCGCAGGGGATCATGCTCCGCGGCGCGGCGCTGGTGGACACCGTGCCCGACGATGGCGCCACCCAGCAGGCCGTGCAGTTTGCGTACGGGCTCAAAGAGCAGCCCTCGCATGCCGAGGTGCTGAAGCGCGCCGAGGCGTGGCGGCCGTTCCGCATGTGGGCCGTGGTTCTCCTGCACATCTGGCTTCGGCGCGAGGGCGGCGGACCGCGTCGCGACGCGCTCCGGAAGCCGCGCCGGCGCGCTTGAGCCTCAGCCGAGCGTGCGGCCGCCTCTGACGCATGGCGTCGACAGGATCGGTCGCATGAACTACGGTTGTATGGCCATGGACGTTTCGCCCCAAGCGCAGACCCTCGAGCTCCGCGGTCGCCCCGCGGCCTATTGGCGCATCCCCGGGCCCGAAGGCGCGCCGAAGCTGCTCCTGGTGCACGGCCTGGGCGCGAGCAGCCACATCTGGCGGCCGCTCGTCCGCTCGCTGCCCACGGGGCTCGAGGTGCTCGCCGTGGACCTGCCGGGCGCGGGAGCGACTGCGGCGCACGGTGAGCTCGGACCGCCCGAGCTGGCGCAGTTCGCGTTGGAGCTGATGGACGCGCTCGAGGTCCCGCGCGTCGACGTCGTCGCCGGGCACAGCCTGGGCGGCGCCGTGGCGCTCGAGTTGGGCCTCGCCGCGCCCGCGCGCGTGGGCGGCCTGATGATCTTCAACGCCGCGCCCGCGCTGCCGCTCCTGGCTCGGCTCGGCCTGCGCGCGCCCGGCGTGCAGCGGCTGCTCGCGCTGCCCGAGCTCGCGCCGCGCGCCAAGGCGCCCACGCGGCTCTTCACGCAGCTGTACCTGTCGGCGATCTTCGGCGAGCGACGCGCGGTCTCCGACGAGGTCATCGAGGGCTACGCGCAGCTCGCCGACGCGCCCGACTTCTACCGGAACATGGCCGCCACGCTCGCGGGCTTCGCCCGGCACTCGCGCTCGCTCGAGGAGCTGCAGCGGCTGTCGATGCCGGCTTCCGTCGTTTGGGGGGAGCGCGATCCGCTCTTCCCGATTGGCCTCGGTGAACGACTGGTGCGCACGCTGCCGCAGGCCGCGCTGCACCGGCTGCCGCGCGTGGGCCACTGCCCGCCGCAGGAGGCGCCGACGGCCGTGGCCTCGCTGGTGATGGAGCTGGTGTCGCGCGTGCGCCGCGCCGACGTGTTCCCTGGCCGCGCGGCGCCGCGCGCCCGAGTCTGATTCGCCCAGGCCGCATCAAAACGTGATCCGCAGCCCGCCTCCGGTTAGAACCGGACCGGCAGGCGAGCGGGTTTCGGTGGATTCGAAGGAGGAGCGATGGGCCAGGTGCGGTTGGGGGTCAACGTCGATCACGTCGCCACGCTGCGCCAGGCGCGCAAGGCCAGCTATCCCGATCCGGTGACGGCCGCGGCGCTCGCCGAGCTCGGCGGCGCGGAGCAGATCACCATCCACCTGCGCGAGGACCGCCGCCACATCCAGGATCGCGACTTGAAGATCCTCCGCGAGACCTGCCGCACGGTGCTGAATCTCGAAATGGCCGCGACGCAGGAGATGGTGAAGATCGCCTACGACGTGAAGCCCGACACCTGCACGCTCGTGCCCGAGCGCCGCGAGGAGCTCACCACGGAAGGCGGCCTCGACGCCGTGGGCGGTCGCGAGCACGTGCGCAAGGTGGTGAAGAACCTCAAGGACGGCGAGATCGCCGTGTCGCTCTTCATCGACCCGGACATCGACCAGGTGCGCGCGGCCCACAAGTGCGACGCGGACCGCATCGAGATTCACACCGGCCGATACTGCGACGCGCGCACGGCTGCAGACCGCGCCAAGGAGCTCGCGCGCGTGGTCGATGCTGCGAAGGCTGCCAACAAGCTTGGCATGATGGTCGCGGCGGGGCACGGGCTGAACTACGAGAACGTGCGGCCCATCGTACAGATTGCAGAAATCGAAGAGCTCAACATCGGCCACGCCATCGTTGCGCGCGCCGTGATGGTGGGCATGGAGCGCGCGGTGCGCGACATGATGGCGCTGCTCCAGCGGTGACCCTTGCCCCGCGCGCGCGCTCAAAAGGCCGGGCTGCTGCTCGGCGTGGGCATGGACCTCGCGTCCATCGAGCGCATCGCCGCTGCGCTCCTGGGCGAGCGCGGCGAGCGGTTCATTCAGCGCGTGTTCACCACGCGTGAAATCGAGTTCTGCGAGAAGCGCAAGGACCGCACCGCGGCCTACGCTGCGCGCTTCGCCGCGAAGGAAGCGTTCGTGAAGGCGCTGGGCGTGCCCGAAGGCATCAGCTGGTTGCACATCGAGGTCGTGCGCGACAGCGGCGCGCCGAGCTTCTCGCTCACCGGTCGAGCCGCCGAGGTCATGAAGCAGCGCAAGGCGCGCGCGATGCTCACGCTCTCGCACGACGCGGGCATCGCGGCCGCGGTGGTGGTCATCGTCTCGGAGGGGGAATGAGCCGCATCGCCAGCGTCGACCAGGTGCGCGCCCTCGAGGCGCACTACCGCGATGGTCTGGGGTTGCCGCTCTTCGCGCTCATGGAAGCCGCGGGCGGCGCCGTGGCCCATGCCGTGCTGGCGATGAAGCCGCGCCGCGTGGTGGTGCTTGCGGGCAAGGGCAACAACGGCGGTGACGGGCTGGTCTGTGCGCGGCGGCTGCGCGATGCGGGCGTGGCCGTCGAAGTGCGGCTCGTCGGAAAAGTGGGCGACCTGAAGGGTGACGCGCTCGCAGCCGCGCGAGCGTACGAGAGCCACGGCGGACGCGCGCGCGCCCAAAGCGCGCAGCTCGCGCTCGCGGGCGAGCCGGGGATGGTCGTCGTCGACGCGCTCCTCGGGACGGGGATCACGCGGCCGCCGGATGGCGAAGTCGCCAAGGCGATGTCGCGCATTGCGCACGCGCGCGGGCAGGGCGCGAAGGTCGTCGCGGTGGATCTGCCGTCGGGACTCGACGCGGACACGGGCTCTGCGCCGGGCGCATGCGTGTCTGCGGATGTCACCGTGACGTTCGCGCCACTGAAGCAGGGCCTGCTGCTCGACGGCGCGCTCGATCGTACCGGGCGGCTGGACGTCGTCGACATCGGCATCCCCACGGCGCACCTCGACGAGCTCGACGGACCGACGCTCGACCGCGTGGAGCTCGCGCAGCTCGCGGCGCGCGTGGGACCGCGTCCGCGTGGCGCGTTCAAGAACAGCTTCGGGCACGTGCTCGCGGTGGGCGGCTCGCCGGGAAAGAGCGGCGCCATCGCCATGAGCGCGCTGGCCGCGCTGCGTACCGGCGCTGGGCTGGTTACGGTCGCTGGACGCGCGAACGAGGTGCACGCGGCGCAGGCCCTCTCGCCGGCGCTGATGTCGGCGCCGCTCACGGGATCCGGTCCGCTCGGCCCGGACGATCTCAAGCCGCTGCTCGAGGCCGCCGAAGGCAAGCAGGCGCTGGTCATCGGCCCGGGGCTCGCGCGCGGACCGAAGACCAAGCAGCTCGTGCTCGCGCTCGTGGAGAAGTCGGGCTTGCCCACGGTGCTCGATGCCGACGCGCTCAACGTGCTCGGCCCCGCGCCGCGGCTCGGTGAACGCGTGGTGCTCACGCCGCATCCGGGCGAGGCCGGGCGGCTCCTCGCGGCGGATTCGCGCGCGGTGCAGGCGGATCGACTCGCGGCCGCGCGGAAGCTGGCGCGGCTCACCGGCGCGACCGTGGTGCTCAAAGGCGCGCGCACGCTGCTCGCGAGCGGCGATGGGCTCTGGCTGAACGACGCCGGCGATCCGCGGCTGGCCACGGCCGGCTCCGGCGACGTGCTCTCGGGCATGATCGCCGCGCTGCTCGCGCGCGACGTGCTGCTCACGCGTGAGGCCGCGGCGCTCGCGGTGGGGCTGCACGCGCGGCTGCCCGAGGCCTATCCGGAACGTGGTGCGCTCATCGCCACGGATCTCATCGAGGCCATTCCGCTGCTGTTGGCGAAGGCCGGGCTGTGAGTGAGCGCGTCGTCGAGCTCGCGTCGGTGGAAGAGACGCGCGCGCGCGGCAAGCGCCTGGGCGAGCTGCTCCAGGGCGGCGACTTCGTGGCGATGATCGGGCCGCTCGGCGCCGGCAAGACCGAGCTCACCCGCGCGATTTGCGAGGGGCTCGCGGTGCCGCTGGAGCAGGTGTCGAGCCCGAGCTTCGCCATCGTGGCCACGTACGCCGGCGGGCGCATTCCGTTGCTGCACGCGGACCTGTATCGCGTGGGCGACGTCGACGAGCTCTATGCGACGGGCTACTTCGATCTGCTCGGCCCGGCGTCCGCGGCCATCGTGGAGTGGGCAGACCTCGTGCCCGACGCGATTCCGCCGGAGCACCTGCGGCTCGAGCTCGAGATCGTTGGGCCAGATGCGCGGCGCCTGCGCGCCATCGCGGCAGGAGCCCGGACGGAAAGGCTGCTCGTCGACTGGCTCGGCGCTTAACCTTCCGGTTAGCTGGCCTGGAAGCGATGCAGCCGCATGCGTCGGTCGAGCGCCACGCCTTGCCCGTGCGCGAGCTTGCGCCAGCTGCCGCGGCGATCGGTGGGCTCGCTGGAGATCCACAGCTCCCGGACCGTCGAGCCTTCGCGGAGCACCGTGGTCCCCGGCGCGGACACGTGCAGCGCTTTGCCGTAGCGGAGCGCGAGGAGCGCGTCCCCGTCGGTGGCGATGAAGTTGGCCACGCTCGGCCTGGGCACGCCCGGAGGATCCGTCTCGCGCGTGTACGCGGCCACGCGCGCCAGCGCACGCCCCGCGCGCTCGAGCACATCCCCGCGCGCCTCGCGGCCGAGCTCGGTGAGGAAGAGCAGGAAGCAGCGCTCGCTGTCGGTGTCGCCCTCGAGCTTGCTGCGCAGCTTGGGCGCGATGCGCTTCTCCACGGCTCGGCGGCGCTCGTCGAACTTCCGCACCGTGCCGTTGTGCGCGAACACCCAACCTGCGTGCCGGAACGGGTGCGTGTTCACCACCGTGTTGGAGCCCACGCTCGCCTTGCGGATGTGCGCCACGACGAGCTCCGAGCGAACGTCGCGCGCGCGATTGCGGAACGCCGCGCTGTCGTGCGCGGCCTCGGCCTTGCGCAGGACCTGGATTCGGTTGGCCTTCAGGTGCGCGATGCCCCAGCCGTCGGGGTGTTCGGTGCTCTGGCGCGCGAGGGCGTTGGGCGCGGCCCAGAGGGGCTGGAAGACGGAGCGCGGCGAGTCGGCGCGGAGCGCGAAGAGGCGGCACATCGAACGCGATGAGCCTAGCACGGCCGCTGGTGTCGGGGCTGGGAAGCCCCTTGCTTATAGGGCGTGAGGTATCACTTCGCTTGTCGGGGCTCACCA
>JAFEBB010000092.1 GCA_018266075.1 Deltaproteobacteria bacterium
TGGACGAACACGTCCTCACCACCGTCGTCCTGCTGGATGAAACCAAAGCCCTTCGAGTCGTTGAACCACTTCACCGTGCCAGTCGCCATCTGCGTTCTCTCTTTTCGTTTTGCGCTCTGTGCGCTTCGCCCGAGCCCCGTTCTCGAGGTAGGCGGGCTGCTCGCTATCCCACTTTTGAGACCGGAGTCAATTCACTCGGTGTGTGGGTCGGCCAAGCTGCGGTCGTTTCAAGGAGTTAGCGCTCAGGCCACGGCCGCCGCGGGGGCCTTCGGCTCGCGGAACTGCCGCTGGTAGAGGTCTGAATAGAGGCCTGCCTTGGCCATGAGCTCGTCGTGCGTGCCGTGCTCGGCGATGCGGCCGGCGTCGATGACCAGGATCTGGTCGGCGTGGCGAATCGTGGAGAGCCGGTGGGCGATGACCACGCTGGTGCGGCCGGCGAGGAGCGTCGCCAGGGCCTTCTGGATCAAGGCCTCGGTGCGGGTGTCGATGTTGGCGGTGGCCTCGTCGAGGATGAGCACCCGCGGATCGGCGATGACCGCGCGCGCGAACGCGAGCAACTGGCGCTGCCCCTGGGAGAGGTTCACGCCCGCCTCGGCGAGCGCGGTCATGTAACCTTTTGGTAAGGCGCTGATGAACTCGTGCGCGTGGACGGCGCGCGCGGCGGCTTCGATCTCGGCCTGGGTGGCGTCCGGCTTTCCGTAGGCGATGTTCTCCGCGATGGTTCCGCCGAAGAGGAACGGCTCCTGGAGCACCATGGCCATCTGCTTGCGCAGGCTGGCGCGCGTGACGCCCCGGACGTCATGGCCGTCGAGCCGCACCGCGCCCGAAGTGGCGTCGTAGAAGCGGGGAATCAGGCTGGCCAGCGTGGTCTTGCCGGCACCGGTCTTGCCCACCAGCGCCACGGTCTGGCCGGGCTTCACCTCGAGCGTCACGTCGCGCAGCACCGGTCGACCGGGCTCGTACGCGAACTCCACGCCGGCCATCTCGATGCGTCCCTCGGCGCGACCGAGCTCGAGGGCTCCGGGCGCGTCGGCAGGCTCTGGCTGCTCGTCGAGGATGCCGAACACGCGCTCCGCGCCCGCGAGCGCGCTCTGCAGCAGCGTGTACACGCTCGCCGCGAGTTGCACCGGCCGGAAGAACTGCTGCACGTAGATGAGGAACGCCGCGAGCAGACCCACGCTCAGCGCGCCGTCGAGCACCAGGTGGCCGCCGTAGCCGATGACGAGCGCCGTCGCGAGCGTGCTCAGCACGTCGATGGTCGGCGAGAACGCGCTGGTGACGCCCACCGCCGCCACGTTGGCCTCGCGGTTGGCGGCGTTGCGCTCGCGAAACCGGGCGATGTTGCGCTCGGTGCGGTTGAACGCCTGCGCCTGGCGCACGCCGACGATCTCCTCCTGCAGCTCGGCCGTGACGGCGCCCACCGTGCTGCGCGTCTTGCGGTACGCCTTGCGCGCGCGCGCCGCGAAGAACCACGTCGCCAGCAGCATCACCGGGATGATGGTGAAGCACGCGAGCGCGAGCGTGGGATGCAGCACCAGCATCGCCACCATGATTCCCACGAGGCCGAGCACGGCGCCCAGCAGCTGCGTCAGACCTTGCGAGAAGAACTGATTGAGCGTGTCGACGTCGCTGAGCAAGCGGCTCATCAGATCGCCGATGGGGCGCTTGTCGAAGTACGAGATGGGCAGCCGCTGGAGCTGGTCGAAAAGCTTGGCGCGCAGCGAGGCGAGCACGTGCTGGCCGGTGCTGCCCACGCGGCGCACCTGCGCACGGCCGGCGAGCGCGCCGCCGAGGTAGACGAAGAAGAGCGCGGCCATCGTCTTCGCGAGGCCGAGGCCGTCGTGGCCAGCGATGTCGCGATCGATGGCGCGGCTGACGAGGTACGGGCCCGCGGCCTGCGCCGCTGCGCCGAGGACGATGAAGACCGCGGCCTGCGCCATCGTCCCCGAGTGCGGCGCGAGCTCGCCGATGAGCCGCCGCGCCACGGCGCCGCGGTTCTGGGCCTTCTGAACCTCGATCTCCGCCATCGACTGCAGATCGCCCGGGCGCCTCATGCTGCCTTCTCCGAGATGAGCTGCGTGCCGAGGATCTCGTTGTAGAGCTCGCTCGTCGCCAGCAGCTCCTCGTGCTTGCCCTGCGCAGCGATGCGGCCTTCGTCGAGCACGAGGATCTGATCCGCGTCGCGCACGGTGGAGATGCGCTGGGCAATCACGATCGCCGTGCGCCGCTTGTCGCGCATGAGCTGATCGAGCGCGCGCTGGATGCTGGCTTCCGTCTCGGCGTCCACGGCCGAGGTGCTGTCGTCGAGGATCAAGAGCCGCGGGTCCGTGAGCAGGGCGCGCGCGATCGCCAACCGCTGCCGCTGCCCGCCCGAGAGCCCCACGCCGCGCTCGCCGACCACCGTGTCGTAGCCCTGCGGCAGCGCGGCGATGAACTCGTGCGCCTGCGCCGCCGTGGCCGCGGCCTTCACCTCGTCGAGCGTCGCGTCCGGGCGCCCGTAGGCGATGTTGTCACGCACCGTTCCCGAGAAGAGCAGCGCGTCCTGCAAGACCACGCCGATCTGCGAGCGCAGGCTGGAGAGGGTCACCTTGCGCACGTCGTGGCCGTCCACGCACACCGCGCCCGAGGTCACGTCGTAGAAGCGCGGCAGCAGGTTGATGATCGTGCTCTTGCCTGAGCCCGTGGTGCCGAGGATCGCGACCAACTGCCCCGGCTCGGCGGTGAAGGTCAGCCCGCGCAGGATCTCGCGCTCGCTGCCCGCGTAGCGGAAGCGCACATCGCGGAACTCGACCTTGCCCTCGAGCTGCGGCAGCGGCTGCGCGTCCGGCGCGTCCTTGAGCTCGACCTCGGTGTCGAGCAGCTCGAACACGCGCACCGCTGAAGCGCCCGCGCGCGAGAGCTGCGCCGCCAGAAAGCCAATCGTCATCAGCGGCATCAGCAGCAGGCCGAGGTAGCTGTTGAAGGCGATGAGCTCGCCCAGCGTGAGCGAGCTCCGGAAGATGAGCGTCCCGCCCACGCCCACGACCGCGAGGGTGCCCAGGTTCGCGAAGAGGTTCACGAACGGGAAGTTGTTCGATAGCGCGTCGACCAGGAACAGGTTCTGGTCGCGAAGCGAATCGTTAACCTTCCGGTAACGTTCGGCCTCGCGCTTCTCGCCGGAGAACGCGCGCACCACGCGCAGGCCGCGCAGGTCTTCCTGGAGCACGTTGTTCAGCGCGCCCAGCGACGTCTGCAGCTTGCCGAAGAGCGGCCCCATCTTCCCGATGAAGCGCCGCAGCAACCACAGGATGGGAACGATGGTGAGCAGCGCCACCACGGCGAGCACCGCGTTGGTCCAGATCAGCAGCGCCGCGCAGCCGATGAGCATGGCCACCGAGGCCGCCAGCTGCACCACGCCCGCGCCTACGAACGTCCGCACCTGCTCCACGTCGTTGGTGAGGCGGGTGAGCAGCTCGCCGGTCTGGGCCTGGTCGTAGTAGCTGAAGCTCAGCCGCTGGATGCGCGCGAAGAGCCCCTCGCGCAGATCGAACGCCACGTGCTGCGAGGCGCGCTCGGCCAGGAAGCCCTGCAGGAAGTTGAAGACGCCGCGGGCCAGTGCGAGCCCGAGCAGGCCGAGCACGGCCATGGTGATGGTGTGCGCTTGGCGGAGCGTGAGCCCGCGATCGACGGCCAGGCGTACGAGCTGCGGCGTCGCCAGGTTGGCAGCCGAGACGAGGAACAGCGACAGGCCGGCGCCGATGGTGTCGGGCAGGTAGCGGCGCAGGTACTTCACGGCGCGGCCCACCGCGCGCGGCCCGCCAGGGGTCATGCCGGGTCTGCGCGGCTGCTCCATGGGGCCAAGCACCTAGCGAAGCGGACGCGCGGATGCAACGGGAACGCACGGCCAGTCAGGAGCGCCATGGACGGATCGCTCGCTCGCCGCCTGACGCGCCCATGCCTCGGTCGCTGAAACCGTTCGCCGAGCTGGCGCGTAACGAATGGACGGCCCGGGGGTAAGCTCGGATCCGATGCGAACGCTGGCTCCACTTGCGCTGGTCGCGCTGCTTGGCTGCAGCGGCTCGGGCACGCCCGACGCCGGCCTGCCCGACTCCGGCGTGGTGGACTGCACCCACGATCCGCGCGTGACCGCCTATGCGCCCAACCTCTCGGTGACCGATCCAGCGGGCAACCGCCAGTATGTGCTGGTGCAGGGCTCGCCGGCGCCGCCCGCGCGCGGCAACAACACCTGGACCGTCAAGGTCCTCGACAGCAGCGGCGCCCCGCTCCCCGACCTCGACTTG
This sequence comes from Deltaproteobacteria bacterium, assembly GCA_018266075.1. Lineage (GTDB taxonomy): Bacteria > Myxococcota > Myxococcia > Myxococcales > SZAS-1 > SZAS-1. The sequence continues at coordinate 4,281 of JAFEBB010000092.1, forward strand.
TCGGCGAACACCTTCATGCCCGATCACGGCCACGGCTCGTCGGTCGTTCCCACGGTCACCGCCAACGGCGACGGCACCTACGCGGTCACGCCGCTCTACTTCTTCATGCCGGGCGTCTGGCGGGTCACGGTCTCGGACGCCGACGGCGGCTCGAGCGCGACGGCGGGCGTGTGGTTCTTCTGCGTCGAAGGCTGACGCTACGGCGAGCAGCGCGCGTTCTTCGGCGCGGGCACGGTCGCTGCTTGCGGATTGAGTCCGGTCGCGCTCACGCAGCTCACCAGCGCGCCGTCGCTCGGATCCACGAAGCTCGTATTCGCGGTGTGCGGCGTCCAGGTGAGCCGCGCGTTCACCGGCAGCTGCGGCGCTGCGGCAGCGATCGAAGGATCGAGATCGCCGCTCTGCACAAGGTTGTCGAGCACATCGCGGCCAATGGGCTGAACCCAGAGATCGAGCGTCACCTCGTCCGGCATCGACGCGAGCGCGCCACCCGCGAGCGGATACGTCTGCGCGAGGTGCGATTGGTAGAAGCGCGGATCCGTCGAGTCGAAGGTCGCCTGGCCAGGGAGCTCGTTGCCCTCGGTGCTGGCCGCGTCCCAGAACATGTCCACCTGCGCGCCGGTGCCGTCGAACATGCAGTCGCGCAAGAGCCACACGTCGTTGAGCGCGGTGACCGAGCCGCCTTCGGACACGTCGCCGCTCGCGTAGAGCTCGCCGCCGTCGGCGAACGCGTGCACCTCGGCCCAGAAGCGCCGGTCCTGCGCCGCGCCGCTGGGGAAGCCGTGACCCGCAGCCACGTTGTCGAGGATGACCTCCACCTTGGCCTGGCCCGCGATGGAGCGGACGCAGACCGAGCTCTGCAGCGTGGCGTCGAGGAACTGCTGCACGCGCTGGAGCTGATCGGCATCTGGCGCCCCGCCGTCGCCGGGCACGAGGTCCACCGCGTCCATCTGGTGCGCGTGCAGATTGCGCGCGGGCGCGCCGGCCACGTTCGCGATGGGAACCTTGCTGGTGCTCTCGTTCATGTGGCACTGGCCGCAGGTGGTGCCGCCGGGCGAGGCCGAGAACGCCGAAAGCTGCCACTCCTCGAACGTGCGCTCGATGGCCGCGCCGTGCGGGCTGACGATGTCGTGGCACGCGCCGCACATTGTCGAGGAGCCGAGCTGGTTGCGATCGAGCAGCAGCGAGTAGGCCGAGCCGTGCGGCGCCGCGATGGGGTCCGAGATCGAGCCCTTGAAGCCCGCATCGTCGGCGAGGTGAAGCGGGTTGTTGTGCGCGCCACTCACAGAGTCGACGGTGTGGCAGAAGAAGCAGGTCACGCCCTTCAGTTTCGGGTCCACCGACGCAAGGTTCAGCCCGTCGCTGGTGGCGCCTTCGTATACCGCGAGCGGCGCGTGGCAGTTCACGCAGAAGCTGCCCAGCGCGCCGTTGGTCTCGCGCTGGCCGCGCGCGTTCATCGCCAGGAACACCGGATCGTCGCTGGCGTGCGCGTGCACGCTCGCCGCCCACTGCGCGTAGTGGTCGGCGTGGCAGTTGGCGCACGTCGCAGGGTCGAGGAGCTGGTCGCGCGTGAGCGGCGTGGGCCCGCTCTTGCCGCTGCAGGCCAGCATCAGCGTCGAGAGCAGGACTGCCGCCGCGGTGCGCATCGCGCGCGAGCTTGGCACGGAACGGCCTCTTGGAAGTAGATTGCGCGCCCTTCCTGGAGGCTCACATGAAGCGCTTCGTCCTGCTCGCCGCCCTGCTCGCCCTGCCCGCGACCGCCCACGCCGGCGGCCTCATCGACACCACCGACGCCGAGAAGGCGCTCCGCGACGCCCAGAAGGACGGCAAGAAGCAGGTCGACGCCGAGACCGACAAGCACAGCGTGAAGGTCACGACCAAGTCGGGCAAGAAGTCGGGCGGCAAGAAGAAGCCGTCGTCGACGCCGACCAGTAAGTAGCGCGGGAACCTCCCGGCCCGCAGCGCGGTCCAAGCGCGCGGGCCGGATGCACCGGCCCCTTCACGCAGCGTCCGCTGCGTTCGGAGGACCCATGGCCGGCGGAATGGACCTGGGCGTGCACGGGAAGAGCCGGCGAAAGCCGCTCGACGCGCCGCTCAACCTCGTACCCTTCATCGACCTCATGGCCGTCACCATCAGCTTCCTGGTGATGACCGCGGTGTGGACGCAGATCTCGCGGCTCGAGATCTCGCAGTCGGGGGGCAGCAGCGGCGCGCCCGACGAGGGCACGCAGCTCACCTTGCACGTCTCGTCGTCGAAGCTGTCGCTCGCAGCGAACGGCGTCGCGCTCGCGGACGCGTCCGATCTCGCGAGCCTGCGCCGAGCGCTCGCGGACGCGCGCACCCGATGGCCTGAGCCGCACGTCATCACCGTCGAGAGTGAGGACAGCGTCCGCTACGAGTCGCTGGTGGGCGCCGTCGATGCTTGCACCGGTGCGCGCTTCGACGCGGTGAGCGTCCGCGCCGCGAATTGAAACCTTTCAGTTATCCGGTGCGCCGCACACGAACCAGTCGAGCAGCGTCTGCCGCTCGGCGTCGGTGAGCGACTGCGGCGCCTCGGGCATGCGGCAGTTGTAGACCTGATCGAGCGCGTCGCTGCGCAGGGCGAAGAGCTGCGGATACGAGCCGAGCGGCCGATCGCTCGAGACACCATTCGGCCCATGGCACTGAACGCAGTGCGCCTGAACCAATGGGGCCACGTCGTTGGCGTACGACGGCTCCGGCGAGCGACAGCTCTGGGGCAGGTCGCGCGGACAGCTCGAGCCGCTCGTACCCGAGGTGCTCGTCGCGCCGCCGCCGCTGCAGCCGGCGAGCAGAATCGCGGCCACCATCAGCGCGCGCGTCACCATGCGCGGAGCACCACCGCCGCGATACCGGGCCCGGCGATCTGGTTCTTTCCCAGCACGGGCAGATCTTCGTAGACGCGGCCCTGCAAGCGCCAGTTGTCGAAGAGCGGCGTCCCTGCGGACAGTCCCACCGTCGTGAGCAGTCGACCCGAGTCGGGCACCTGCTGGCCGTTGATCGTCGCGGCGCGCTCGGCCTGCAGCGACGCCGTCACCGCCAGCGCCCGCTCGTGGTGGAAGGCCCAGCCCGCCGCGGCGAAGAACGCGCCCGCGAGCCCGAGCTGCTCGTGAACGTTGCCCACGGTGCGCGCGAACCGCCAGGTGAGGTCGCCGCTCGCGTCGAACAGCACGCGGCCCACCGCGCGCTCCACGTCGAGCCCGAGCGAGAGCTGCGCAGAGCCCAGCCCGGTCGCGTCGGTGCCCAGCGGCGAGTGCGCATCTTCCGGCGCGCGTCCCGTGGGCAGGCTCACGCCACCGATGACTGCGAGCCCAGGCAGGTTCGACGTATTCGGCGGAACGATCTCGTAGCGTCCATCGAGCGCGACGTCGCCGATGCCCCAGCCCGTCTCGGCGAGCGTGGGCACCGAGCGCCGCGTCTCCACCAGCGGCACGAGCAGCCCAAGCTGCAGGTTACCGAAGGGCCGCACGGTCGCGAGCAGATCCTGCTCCAGGTCCATCTCCGTCGTTCCGCCCGGCGAGGCGAGGAACGCGCCCGACGGCCCGAACGAGCCGATGATGTCGCGGCCAGTGACCTGCATGCCCACCAGCGCGTCCTCGTTGAGCTTGAGCCGCGCCGGCGCGAACACGCCCGCACCCGCGCAGCACGCCTGCGCGTCCGCGCGCGCGGCGAGGCCGAGCAGCGCGAGCCCCAGCAGCGCAGCGAGCGCGCTACGGGATCTGGAACTGAGCGGTGACATTGTCCGTCGCGGGTCCGCTGAAGCTGGTGCGCAGCTCCCAGGTGCCGGGCATGGCCATATAGACGTCGGTCACGTCGTAGACGCCGCTGCCCTGGGGCGTGACGGTGGGCGTGGTGGCGCTGCCGTGGCCCATGATCGGCATCCAGGGATCGACGGTCACCGTCAGCCCATCCACCGGCGCGCCGCCATCGGCCGCGGTGACGGTGAGCTGGATCTGGTTCACGCCGCGAATCGGCGGCTGGGGGCTGGTGCGCACGGCAACGCTCAGCGCGCCCGTGTCACCAGCGAGCGTGAGCAGCGCGGTCGCCGGAAATTCCGGCCCGCCACCGTCGGCGAGCGAGCCCGGATCCGTGCAGCCCGCGACGAGCAGCACCCACACGCAGAGTGAAACCGTGCGCCTCACGGCACCTCCACGAAGAACGCGGCGTGGCCGTGTGGCGACTCGTCGCTGGCGTCGGTGCAGTCGCCGAAGAGGTGGTAGCGCACGGTCCAGGTTCCGGGCGCGTCGAAGCGCACCGGGCCGATGGTGTACGTGCCCGGCGGATGCTCGGTGGTGATCGCATCGGCGGTGTCACCGGGGTGCGTCGAGTTCAGGAAGGCCTCGACGTACGGGTTCGCACCCGCGAGCGGCTGCTGCGTCGACAGGTCTGTCACCTCGATGGTGAACGTCACGTCCGTGTTCTCGCGCACAGGCGTGGAGCTCCAGCTCACCTGGTACTTGCAGTCGTCGTCGTACGCGATGGTGCCGGGATGCGTGGCACCGAAGTCGGTCGCGTCCACGCCGCCGGCGTCGAGCTGACAAACAGCCTGGTCTGTCGGCTGTATGAACAGGCCGCCGTCGGGCACCAGGAAGCCGCCGTCGTCGCCCACCGTGCAGTGGTCGTCCGGGCCGCCGTCGACCGGGCCGCCCGCAGGTCCGGCGTCGCCGCCGCCGTCGGTGCTCGAAGAACCACTGCACGCCATCATCGGAAAGGAAAGAATCGTCGCAAGGCAAAGCAAGCGAGCGCGCACGCCGGCGCGCCCGAAAAGTGTCGGGTTCACAGCCCACTCCAACGAAACAGTTTGGTTACATCTGAAGCGACTCGCTTCAGACGTCCTGTCGCGGAGGTGGCTTCGCGCGCGCGAGCAGCGGCGCGTCCGGCGGCGACTGCACGATGGCCACCGCTTCCGACTGCGGATGCTCCAGCTCCAGCCCTTGCACCTCGGGCAGGCCCACCAGCAGGAAGAAGGTCAGCGCCGGCTCGGGCATCTCACAGCCCGCGCGGAAGCACGGTCCATTCGAGGGCGCGGGCTTGGATGCGGGATTGGCGTGCAGCTTGTGACGGTGACAGGGCGGCAGCTTCGACTCGTCGACGGTCGGAGCTGCGGGCGCCGCGTGCATGGGGCAGCCGCAGGGCACGTCCGGGCCGTGGGTGCACGTGCACGCCGCAGCCGAAGGCCCCGCTGCCGCGCGCGAGAGCGCGAAGGCCTGGAGCCCCAGGAGCATCGTGGCCGCCACGCGCGCTTTGACGGATGAACCCATGCGGTCCCAGTTCAGCTTGCCAGAGGTAGCACCTCGCCCGCTCGTGCGCCAGGCCATGGGCCGCGAGGTATTGTCCGGCGCCATGCGTCACCTGCTCTTCGCTGCACTTCTTGCGTTGCTCCCCGCCTCGGCGCTGGCCAACAACGCCTTCCCCGACGAGCTCGAGGTCTTCGCGCCCGCAGACACAGGCCTGGTCGTGCTGGGGACGAACTACGGCGTCATCCACAGCGACGACGCGGTGCACTGGACGTGGGTCTGCGAGCCGGCGGTGACCACGGCGGCGGTCGTGGGCGCGTATGGCGTGGGCAGCGACGGCGGGCTCTGGGCGCTGGCGGGCACCAAGCCGCTGGTGTCGAACGATCTCGGCTGCACCTGGGCCGGCGTGGTGCCCGCAACCGGCGTGGACACGGTGAGCGACATCTTCGTCGACCCCGGCGATCCGCAGCACGCGCTGGTCATCGGCGTGTCCACGCTCAGCGGCAACTTCGCCATCTACGCGACCCTTGACCGCGGCCAGAGCTGGACGGGGCCCGTGCTGAGCGCGAACCAGCAGGGCGAGCTCCTGGGCGTCGAGATCTCGCGATCGAATCCCGCGCGCGCGTTCGCCACCGAGTACGCGTTCGCCACGCACGCGGTCGCGCTGTTCCGCAGCGACGATCATGGCCAGACCTGGACCGAGCTCGACCACCCCGAGCTCGGCGACGCGTACCCCTTCCTCGCCGCGATCGATCCCGTCGACCCGGACACGGTCTGGCTGCGGCTGGTGCCCAACTCCGCCAGCGGCGGCGACCAGCTCGCGGTGAGCCACGACAAGGGCGCAACGTTCACCGTGGCCTTCACCGCCCCGAGCACCTTGAGCGCGCTCGCCGTCGGCGAGGACCACACCGTCTGGACCGCCAGCCGCGCCAACGACCTCTGGCGGCTCGATCCCGACGCGGGATCGTTCGTCCACCTGCCCGGGCCGTCGGTGCGCTGCATGGCCGAGCGCGCGGGCACGCTCTACGCCTGCGGCGACGCCACCGCGGACGGCGGCTTCGTCCTCGGGGCGAGCATCGACCGCGGCCAGTCCTTCACCGCGCTGGTCAAGCCGACCACCTACCAGACCGCCGCCTGTGCCGTGGCCGAGGGCGCGTGCGCGCCGGTGAACGTCATCCCCGATGCCGGCTCGCCGACCGATGCAGGCGGCAGCTCGACCGGCTCGACCGGCTCACCTCCGCCCAGCAAGGGCTGCGGCTGCGGCGAAGCGGACGCATCCAGCCTCGCCGGCTTGCTGCTCGCGCTGGCCTTCCTTCGTCAGCGCTCGATGCGGCAGAGCCAGTAGATGCAGCGTCCGTCGTCGTTGTGCTGGCCGGTCGTCACCAGGCAGCGCTCGTCGTGTTGGCGCACGTCGAGCCGCTTGAGCTCCGGCTCTTGCACGAAGTCCTCGCGGCCATCGGCGCCGAGGAAGTAGAGCCGCCGCTGGCCGGTGTCGAGGAACGCGAGCAGCTCGTCCGCCGCCATGCGCTCGGGCACGTCGAACGTCGGCGCGGCGGCGAGCATGTCCAGAAATTGCGACGAGCTCAGGTCCTCCACCCGACGGACGAGCTGGTGCCCGGGGTTCTCGTCGCCCACTTCGTTGATTCCGATCATGGGGCCGGTCCTCCGTGGTCAAGGTAGTGCTGCCGGCCACTTCGCAAATCGCGGAAGGAAGGCGAGCGCGCGGCACGAGAGCGGCCTAACCTTCGGGCGCCAGGGAGCGGGCATGGCGAAGAAGCTCAAGCGCGGCGAGTCGGTGCCCGAGGGCGTGCGCCGCCTCGCGACCGAGCGTCTGCAAGGAGCCCTCGAGCTCATCGCCAGCGGCGCGCCCGACGGCATCCACGAGGTGCGCAAGGAGCTCAAGCAGCTCCGCGCGCTGCTCCGGCTCGTGCGCAGCGAGCTGGGCAAGAAGCGCTACGCGGCCGAGAACGCGCGCTACCGCGACATCGCCAAGCCGCTCTCCGCCGTGCGCGACAGCGAGGTGCTGGTCGAGGCCGCCCGCAAGCTCTCGGGCGCCGGCGCGCTGGTGCGGGCGCTCGAGGTTCGCCACCGGGCCCTGCTGCACCAGGTGCTCGTAGAGGAACGGCAGCTCGAGCGATGTGCCCAGGCGCTCGAGGAGGCGCTGGAGGCCGTGCCCACGTGGCCGCTCGAGCGGCGCGGATGGAAGGCGCTGGAGCCAAATCTGAAAGCCCTCTACGCCCGCTGTCGACGCGCCAGGGCCGAGGCGCAGCGGTCCGGCACCGACGAGGCCCTGCACGCCTGGCGCAAGCAGACCAAGTACCTGCGCGCGATGCTCGAGGTGGGCGCGCCCGCCTGGCCCAAGGTGATGCGCGAGCTCGACGAGGGGCTGCGCCGCCTCGGCGACGCCCTCGGGGACGATCACGATCTGGCGGTCCTCGAGGGCCTCATCGATCGGGGCGAGCTGCGGCTTCCTTCGGCGATGGCGGCCCGGGCGCGCGCCAGCGTCCAAGCGCACCGGCGCGCACTTCAGGCCGACGCGTTCAAGCTGGGCGGGAAGCTGCTCGGCCGCGAACCCGGTGAGCTGATGCGCGCGCTCCACACCGGCTGGAAGTCCTGGCGGCGCTGACTACGCGTTCGCGGGCTTTCCCAAGCGGCGCTCGACCCAGAGGTACTGCACCACGGCCTGCAAGCAGACCAGCAGCGGCGTCGCCACCACCACGCCCATCACGCCGAAGAACCCGCCCAGGCACGCCTGGCCAAAGAGCAGCAGCGCGGGTCGTATCTGCACCGCCCGGCGCATCACGAACGGCGAGATCACGTAGCCCTCGAAGATGTGAACGCCCAGGTACACCCCGCACGCCGCGAGGAAGGTGGTGGGCGACTTCGCCAGGGCGACGATGAGCCCGGGCACCGCGCTCGCGAGGGCGCCCAGGTAGGGCACGAACGTCCCGAGGAAGGTGAAGAGCGCGAGCACCAGCGCGCCCTCCACCCCGATGAGGGAGAGCCCCAGCCCGGCGAGGGTGCCCATGATGGTCATCGACACCAGAATCCCGCCGACCCAGTGCCGCAGATCGCGGCCCAAGCGCCGCCAGCCCTCGTCGAACACCGGCTCCAAATGCGTGGGGATGAGCGCCCGCAGGCCACGCCGGTACGCGTCCGGCTCGTAGGTCAGAAAGGCAGCGAGCACCAGCACCAGCACACACACGATGAGCGCCTCGGTGGCGCCGAACGCCGCCGGCACCGCGCGCGCCAGCAGCCCGCTCACCGCCTGACCCGCGAGCGCCTCTGCGCGCCGCGAGAGCTCGTCGCTCTGGGCCACGGAGAGCTTCGACACCGGCCCGCCCCGCTCGCCCGAGATCCACTCCCGCGCCCGCGAGACGCCCGCGGGGAGCTGCTCCGCGAGCGGCCCGAGCTGGTTCGCCGCCCGCGGGAGCACCAGCGCGCCCATCGCCGTGGCCCCGCCGAGCGCCAGCGCCAACGTCGCCAGCACGGCCAATCCGCGCGGCATCCATCGCGCCAGCAGCCCCACCGGAAAGCCCAGCACGATCGCCAGGAGCACCGAGAAGAAGCCCAGGAGCAAGACGACTTGAACGTCGAGCGCGATCTTCAGCAGCAGCAACAACCCCAGCAGCGCGGCCCCCACGGCCAGGGGATGAGCCAGGAGCGGCCAGCGTCCGAGCGCGCGAGGGGTGTCCACGCCCGACGACACTGCAAGCGCCCGGCCGCTCCGTCCGACGGGCACTTGCGCACGCGCGGAACGTCCAGCCGGAAAAAACGCCCGATTCAGCCCGGCGCGAGCCAGGCACCCGCGAGCAGCTGCCGCGTGAACGACGCCCGCAGGTAGAACGCCCGTGGCGCTGCGCGGATGGGCTCGCCGTCGGCGTCCACGGTCCAGCCGAGCGCGCGCGAATTCGCACCCTTCGGCCGAAGCTGCAGCGCCTTGCCCACGTGCGCGGTGGCGCGATGGCCGAGCCCCGACTCGCAGAGCTCCACCAGGAGCTCGAAGTCCTCGCGCAGCACGGCCTCCTCGGCGTCCGACGGGCTCCAGAGGTGCGCCCAACCCAGCCGTCGCTCGGGCAGCGGCGCAGCCGGGGCGGCCTCGACCGGAACCCAGAGCACGCGCGCGAGCTTCTTCCGCAGCCGCGAGGTGAGGAAGCGCCGCTCGTCGGGCAGGCCCAGCTCGAGCGTGGTCACGAAGGTCGACTCGCGGGGCCGGCCGGCGGCATCGACAGGAATCGTCTTCAGCTCCACGCCCAGCGCGGCGAAGTCCGCTTCGGGCCGCGAGCCTGCCGTGGCCCCCAGCGCGCGCTCCACGAGCTGCCCTGCCCAACCCTTGCCCGAGGTCGTGTCCCGCGGGACGGCGACCCCCAGCATCGCTGCGATGTCACCCAGCCGCCGCCCCGAGAACGCGCGCGCGCGCCGCAGGAGCGCGACCTCGTCCGCGGGCTCGCCGGTGAATGGATCCAGGGGGGCTCCCGTCTATCGTTTCGGCCCGTCCGGTATACCGCAGTCCGCCCGCAACCATCGGGCCCGGGCCGGGTTGGAGAGACCACACGGGCGGCCCGGGCCGCCAGACAAGGACACGACCATGAAGCGCATCGCCCTCGGCGGCCTGGCCGCCCTCACCCTCCTCGCCGCCCCGCGGATCTCGTTCGCCAAGGGCGAGGGCCTGGAGCGCGCCGGCGAGCACAACGAGCGCGGCGGGGAGCGCAAGGAGAAGCGCGGCGAGCGCAAGGAGAAGCGCGGCGAGCGCGAGGAGCGCCACGGCCAGAAGGAGCTCGCCAAGGGCGCCCGCGACGAGGCCCGCGGTCAGCAGCTCGAGGCGGAGGGCCACGTGAAGGAGGGTGAGCACCTCGAGCGCAAGGGCGAGCACGAGGAGAAGCGCGGCGAGCACCAGGAGGCCCAGGGCGAGCGGCGCGAGAAGCGCGGCGATCGCGAAGAGGCCCGCGGCGAGCACCAGGAGCAGAAGGGCGAAGCGCAGGTGCAGCACGGCGCCGCGGAAGCAGCTGGCACCGCTCCCTAGAAGCCGTGGCTGGTCGCTGGTGGCTGGTGGCTCGTTCCTCGGTCCGCGAGCGTCTCCGGCACCCCGCCCCGAAAACGACGACGCCCGGTCCCCTCTCGGGGCCGGGCGCCTTCGCGTTCAGCATGACTGCGGTGGGAACTAGCCCTTGAGGTGCTTGTTCACCAGGCTGGTCAGCTCGAACATCGTCACCTGCTTCTTGCCGCCGAAGATCGGCTTGAGCTTGTCGTCGGCGTTGATGGCGCGCTTGTTCTTGCTGTCCTGGAGGCCGTGCTTCTTGATGTACGCCCAGATCTTCTTGGTCGCCTCGGTGCGAGGCAGGGAGCCCGAGCCCACAACCTCGGCCAGCTCGCTGCTCGGGGTCAGCTCCTTGAAGAACGCGCTGTTGCCCTTCTTCGCGCCGCCCGACGACTTCTTCTTGGTCTTGGCTGCCATTCTGTCCCTCGATGCGCCATCAGGTGGCGCGTGAAAGTCTGCAAACTAGTCGAACCGCGGCTGGGTTTGTCACCCTTTTTCTAGGGCCCCTCCCTCGGCAGCGGCGCGCGCACTCTAGCGCAACCGCGGCAGCGTGCATCACGAATCTCGAGGGGGAAGCCGATTTTTCCCTTGGGGCTAAAGGCGCAGGCCGGCCCCGAGCCCGCCAAAGACGTAGAGCTGCCGAGCGCCGGACGGGGCAGACGCCAAGTAGCTCACGGGGATTTCTGCGCGCAGCGTGAAGCCCGGCGTCGGCTCCCACTCGAGGCCCAGCCCCGCAGTTCCGCCGAGGGAGAGCGCGCTCGCGAAGAGGGCCTGCGCGCCCACGAACAGCAGCGGCCGCACGGCGCCGGCGGTGTTCACGGGCTGCAGCTCGATGCCCAGCACCGCGCCGGGTTTCCCGCTGGCGGCCACCAGCGCACCCGCCTCGACAGCGACACGATAGCCGCCGCGCACCAACACCAACCCGCCCTTCGCGGTCAGCTCGCTCGCGGCGAGCAGGCCGAGCTGGACCCGAGCGCCACCCGGCCGACGAACCCCGACGAGCTCGGGGCGCCGGGAATGAACGGCCCCAAGGCTGGCTCGTGCTGGTCACGGGCTGCGCCGCGCGGTCGCCCACGTCCGCCGTTCTGGTCGGCACAAGCAAAGACGCGCCGACCACGCCCCACGGTCGAATCCTGGCCAGCGGCCAAGCGCCCGTTGGGTGCAAGCTGGCGCCACCCTTGGGAAGCTGCCCCAAAGCGACCCTTGTCGAGCCTGACGCAGCGCACTATCGTCCGTGACGAATTGCGTCATGCGCCAGCGTGTTGGAGCACGGATGGGTGACCAGGGCCTGTATCTGCCGGAGTTCGAGCACGACGCGTGCGGCGTGGGCTTCGTGGTCCACCTGCGCGGGCAGAAGTCTCACGGCATCGTGGCGCAGGGGCTCGAGGTGCTCGATCGCCTGAGCCACCGCGCGGCCACCGGTCGCGATCCGGAGACGGGCGACGGCGCGGGCATCCTCATCCAGCTCCCGCACAGCTTCTTCGCCCAGGCCGCGCTGCCCTTCGCGCTGCCGCAGAAGGGCCGCTACGCGGTGGCGCAGGTGTTCTTGCCGCCCGAGCCGGATCGCCGGCGGGCGTGCGAGCAGATCTTCGCCGAGGCCGTGGAGAGTGCAGGTCAGCGTGTGCTCGGCTGGCGCGACGTCCCGACCGATCCGGCGCACCTCGGCCGCGACGCGCGCGCAGTGCTCCCCGCGATTCGCCAGCTCTTCGTGCAGCGCCGCCGCGTGCTGCCCGGCGCGTTCGAGCGCGAGCTCTACGTCATCCGCAAGACGGTCGAGAACAAGATCGCCGCGTCGGGCGTGGATCCCGAGGGCCGCTTCCACGTGGCCAGCTTCTCGGCCGAGACGTTGATTTACAAGGGCCTGCTGCTCCCTCGACAGCTGCCGCGCTTCTACCAGGACCTCGCGCACGGCGAGCTGGCGAGCGCCATCGCGCTGGTGCACTCGCGCTTCAGCACGAACACGTTCCCGACCTGGGAGCTGGCGCAGCCCTTTCGCTTCATCGCGCACAACGGCGAGATCAACACCCTGCGCGGAAATCGAAACTGGATGGACGCGCGCCGCAGCATGCTCCGCTCCGCGCGCCTCGGCGTGTCGCTGGACGCGCTGCACCCCATCGTGGTGCCCGGCAAGAGCGACTCGGCGCAGTTCGACAACATGGCCGAGCTGCTCTTCCACGCCGGCCGCCCGCTGCCGCACGCGCTGATGATGATGATTCCCGAAGCGTGGGAAGGCGACTTGGCGATGAGCGACGATCGCCGCGCCTTCTACGAGCACGCCGCCTCGCTGCTCGAGCCCTGGGATGGGCCGGCCGCGATCGCGTTCACCGACGGCACGATCGTCGGCGCCACGCTCGATCGAAACGGGCTGCGACCCGCGCGCTACCTGGTGACCGAGGACGACCGCGTGGTGCTGGCGTCCGAGACGGGCGTGCTCGACGTGCCCGACGCGAAGGTGAAGCTCAAGGGCCGGCTGCAGCCCGGGCGCATGTTCGTGGTCGACACGCGCGAGGGCCGAATCCTCGACGACGCCGAGGTGAAGCGCGAGCCGACGCAGCGCTGGCCGTATCGACGCTGGCTGGATCAGCACGTCTCGAAGCTCGAGCAGCTTCAGGTGGTGCCGCCGCCGGCGCCGCTCGGTGACGACGCGCGGCTGCAGCTCCAGCGCGCCTTCGGCTACAGCGACGAGGATCTTCGGGTGCTGCTTCAGCCCATGGCCGAGTCCGGTCACGAGGGCACGGGCTCGATGGGCATGGACGCCCCGCTCGCGGTGCTCAGCGATCAGGCGCCGAGCCTCTTCGACTACTTCCACCAGCTCTTTGCGCAGGTCACCAATCCGCCGATCGATCCCATTCGCGAGAAGCTGGTGATGAGCGTGGCGACGACGCTCGGGCCCGAGGGCAACACGCTCGAGGACACGCCCGAGCCGCTGCCGCGCCTGGCGCTGCCGAGCCCGGTGCTCACCCACGCGCAGCTCGCGACGCTCTCCGGCGCAAACGAAGAGGCCGTGTTCGACCCGCAGCGGCTCTCGCTGCTCTTCCCGCTCGACCAGGGCCCGGGCGCGATGGCCAAGGCGCTCGAGGCGCTCGTCGAGGCCGCCGTTGCCGCGGTGAACGAAGGCTCCACGCTGCTCATCCTCTCCGACCGCGGCGCCGACGCGAACCACGCGCCGCTCCCGGTGCTGCTGGCCGTGGCCGCCGTCAACCAGCGCCTGGTGCGCGACGGCATCCGAATGCACGCGGGCCTCGTGTGCGAGACGGCGGAGGTGCGCGAGGTGCATCACGTCGCGCTGCTGGTGGGCTACGGCGCGACGGCGGTGAACCCGTACCTCGCGCTCGAGACCGTGGAAGCGATGGCGCGCGCGGGCGACGTGAAGGTCACGCCCGAGCAGGCCGTTAACAACTTCGTTAAGTCGTGCGAGGAAGGCTTGCTGAAGGTGATGTCCAAGATGGGCATCTCCACGCTGCAGAGCTATCGCGGCGCGCAGATCTTCGAAGCGGTCGGGCTCGATCGCGCGCTCATCGACGCGCACTTCACGGGGACGCCCTCGCGGCTCTCGGGCGTGGGCCTGGACGAGCTCGAGCGCGAGGCCCGCGAGCGTCACGCGCGCGGGTTTGCGCCGGGCCAGACACTCGTTGAGCTCGAGCTGCCCGAGGGCGGCAAGTACGCGTGGCGGCGGCGCGGCGAGCCGCACAAATGGAACCCGTCGACGATCGCGTTCTTGCAGAGCGCCGTGCAGCGGAAGGATCAGCGCGAGTTCGAGAAGTTCTGCCTCGCCGCCGACGACGAGAGCCAGCGACAGGTCACGCTCCGCAGCTTGCTCGCCACACGACCCACGCCGAAGCCGATCTCGCTCGACGAGGTCGAGCCGGCGAGCGAGATCCTGCGCCGCTTCGTCACCGGCGCGATGAGCTTCGGTTCCATCAGCGCGGAGGCACACGAGACGCTCGCAATCGCCATGAATCGGCTGGGCGGCCGCAGCAACTCCGGCGAGGGCGGCGAAGAGCCGCGCCGCTTCCCGCGCGACGCCGACGGCTCCTGGCGACGCAGTGCCATCAAGCAGGTGGCGAGCGCGCGCTTCGGCGTCACGACCGAATATCTGGTCAACGCCGACGAGCTTCAGATCAAGGTCGCTCAGGGCGCCAAGCCCGGCGAAGGCGGCCAGCTCCCCGGCCACAAGGTCGACGAGCGCATCGCCGCGGTGCGCTGGAGCACGCCCGGCGTTACCCTCATCTCGCCGCCGCCGCACCACGACATCTACTCCATCGAAGATCTCGCGCAGCTCATCTACGACCTGCAGGCCGTGAACGGCGACGCGCGCGTTTCGGTGAAGCTGGTGAGCGAAGTGGGCGTCGGCACCGTTGCAGCGGGCGTCGCGAAGGCCGGCGCGGGCGCCGTGGTCATCAGCGGCTTCGAGGGCGGCACCGGCGCCAGCCCGCTCAGCTCCATCAAGCACGCGGGCCTGCCGTGGGAGCTCGGCCTCGCCGAGACCCAGCAGGTCTTGGTTCAGAACGGTCTGCGCGATCGCATCCGCGTGCAGGTCGACGGCGGCTTGCGCACGCCGCGCGACGTGATCATCGCCGCGCTCCTCGGCGCCGAAGAGTTCGGCATGGCCACCGCGAGCCTCATCGCGCTCGGCTGCATCATGCTGCGCAAGTGTCACCTCAACACGTGCTCGGTCGGCATCGCCACGCAGGACCCCGAGCTGCGCAAGCACTTCCACGGCAGCCCCGAGCACGTGGAGACGTTCTTCACGTTCGTCGCCGAGGGCGTGCGCGCGCAGCTCGCGAAGCTGGGCCTGCGCTCGCTGGATGAAGCGGTCGGCCGCGTGGACCTGCTTCAGATCGACGCGTCGCACGCGAACTGGAAGGCCCGGAAGCTCGACCTCGCACCACTTCTCGCCAAGCCGAACGCCGCCGCCGACGCGCCCAAGCGTTGTGTGAAAGAGCAGCGCAAGCAGCTCGACGACCTGCTCGATCCCGAGCTGCTCGAGCGGGCGAAGCCGGCCATCGCGAAGGGTAAGTCGGTGCGCTTCACCCTGCCCGTCTGCAATCGCAACCGCGCGGTGGGCGCGAGGCTCTCCGGCGAGATCGCCAGGCGCACCGGCGACAAGGGCCTCGCGGCCGACGCCATCCACGCCAAGCTCCGCGGCTCCGCGGGCCAGAGCTTCGGCGCGTTCCTCGCGCCCGGAGTCACGCTCGAGCTCATCGGCGATTCGAACGACTACCTCGGCAAGGGCCTCTCCGGCGGGCGCATCATCGTGCGGCCACACAAGGACTCGCGCTTCGTGGCCGAGGAGAACGTCATCGTCGGCAACACGGTGCTCTATGGCGCCACGCGCGGCGAGGTCTTCGTGCGCGGGCTCGCGGGCGAGCGCTTCGCGGTGCGCAACTCGGGCGCGCACGCGGTTGTCGAGGGCGTGGGCGATCACGGCTGCGAGTACATGACCGGCGGCCGCGTGGTGGTGCTCGGCTCGACCGGCCGCAACTTCGCCGCGGGCATGAGCGGCGGCATCGCCTACGTGCTCGATCGCGACGGCCGCTTCAGCGCGCGATGCAACATGGAGATGGTGGAGCTCGGCGCCGTCGTCGCCGACGATGAGAAGGAGCTCCTGCGCGACCTCGTCGATCGCCACCGCGCCTTCACGGGCAGCAAGGTGGCGCAGCGGCTGCTCGCGCGCTGGGAAGAGAGCCAGCGGCTCTTCGTTCGCGTGATGCCGCGCGACTACGCCAAGGTGCTCGCGCGCGCGAAGGCCGCGGTCGAAACGCCCAAGCCCGCGAGCGAGCCGCGGCGCCCGGATCTGAAGGTGCTGCATGGGTAAGCCCACCGGCTTCGTGGAGTGGGAGCGCCTCGTCGCGCCCAAGCGCCCCAAGGCCGAGCGCCTCGGCGACTGGAGCGAGTTCGTGAACGCGCGGCCGACGGAGGTGTCGCGCGCTCAGGGCGGCCGTTGCATGGACTGCGGCGTGCCCTTCTGCCACCAGGGCTGCCCGCTCGGGAACTTGATCCCGGATTGGAATGACCTCGTCTTCCGCGACAAGTGGAAGCAGGCCTACCTCTCGCTCTCGGCCACGAACGACTTCCCAGAGTTCACTGGCCGGCTCTGCCCTGCCCCGTGCGAAGCCGCGTGCGTGCTCGCGATCGATCGCGACGCGGTGACCATCGAGCAGATCGAAAAGGAGATCATCGAGCGCGCGTTCGCCGAGGGCTGGGTGAAGCCGCAGCCGCCCGCGACGCGCACCGGCAAGAAGGTCGCGGTCGTCGGCTCGGGGCCGGCGGGGCTCGCGGCCGCGGCGCAGCTCAACCGCGCGGGCCACAGCGTGACCGTGTTCGAGCGCGACGACGCGCTCGGCGGACTGCTCCGCTACGGCATCCCGGACTTCAAGATGGCGCGCGCGGTGATCGATCGGCGCTTGAAGGTCATGGAGGCCGAGGGGATCACCTTCCGCACCGGCGTCGACGTGGGCGGCACGCTCGGCTTCGACACGCTCAAGAGCGATCACGATGCGCTCGTGCTCTGCATCGGCGCCCGCCGTGCACGCGAGCTCGACGTCCCCGGCCGTGCGCTCAGCGGCGTGGTCCGGGCGATGGAGTACCTGGAGCGCCAGAATCGCGCGGTCGCAGCCGGTCGCGCGGCGGAGCCCGCGTTCAACGCGAAGGACAAGCGCGTGGTCATCCTCGGCGGCGGCGACACCGGCTCGGACTGCCTGGGCACGGCGCTTCGCCAGGGCGCGCGCGCGGTGATTCAGGCGGAGCTCATGCCCGCGCCGCCGACCGCGCGCGCGAGCGAGAACCCCTGGCCGCAGTGGCCGATGATCTTCCGGACCTCGTCGAGCCAGGAGGAAGGCGGCAAGCGCGAGTTCGGCTTCCGCACGCGCGCCTTCCTCGGCAACGGCAAGCTCGAGAAGCTCGAGGTGGAGCACGAGGACGGGCGCCGCGACACCGTCGAGGCGGATCTGGTGCTGCTCGCGCTCGGCTTCACGGGACCGGAGACGGACACGCTCGCGAAGCAGCTCGGGGTGAAGCTCGATGGCCGAGGCAATATCGCCGTCGACGCCAAGTTCGCCACCAGCGTGCCCGGTGTGTTCGCCGCGGGCGATGCCCAGCGCGGAGCGAGCTTGATCGTTTGGGCGATCGCGGATGGACGCGAGGCCGCGCGCAACGTCGACGCGGAGCTTCGCCGCGGCGCCTCGGTGCTGGCCACGCGCGGCGCGGACTCCGCGTTCGGCGGGCGTTGATCTACGGCTCGACGCGCACGTGCGCGGGGCCCTTCACGAACTCGCCGATCACCGCCGCGGCCATCGTCTTGCCGTGGAGCGCGTGCAGCACGGCCTTGGCCTTCGCGCGTGGGACAGCCGCGAGCAGGCCGCCATTCGTCTGAGCGTCGGCGAGCATGTAGCGCAGGGGCTCGGCGATGAGCGGATGGAACTTCACGCTGGGTGAAACGAACTTCAGATTTGCGCGCGTGCCGCCGGGGATCACGTCGGCCATCGCCAGCGCCCCCACCCCCTCGATGAACGGGATCTGCGAGAGCGAGAGGTTCGCCGTGAGCTTGGCGCCGCGGCACATCTCGAGCAGGTGGCCGAGCAGCGAGAAGCCGGTCACGTCGGTGAGCGCGTGCAGCCCGAACTTCGGCTGCGCGAAGATCTCGCCGGCGTCGCGGTTCAAGCGCGTCATCACCTCGATGGCTGCGCGCGCCACGGCGGGCTTCACCTTCCCGCGCTTGATGGCCGTGGAGATGATGCCGCTGCCCAGCGGCTTGGTGAGGATGAGCACGTCGCCCGCGCGCGCGCCGGAGTTCTTGAGCACGCGCTTGGGATGCACCAGGCCAGTCACGGCCATGCCGTACTTGGGCTCGGGGTCGTCGATGCTGTGGCCGCCGAGCACGGGGATGTTCGCCTCGGCCGCCTTCTCCGCGCCGCCGCGCAGGATCTCCGAGAGCATCCCGAGCGGCAGATCGTTCGCCGCGAAGGCCACGATGTTCAGCGCGAAGAGCGGCTTGGCGCCCATGGCATAGATGTCGCTGATGGCGTTGGCCGCCGCGACCTGGCCGAACACGTACGGGTCGTCGACCATGGGCGTGAAGAAGTCGAGCGTCTCCACGACGGCCGTCTTCGCGTCGAGCTTGTAGACCGCCGCGTCCTCGTTGTTCTCGTGGCCGGTGATCACGCGCCGATTGCGAACCTTGGGCAGCTTGGCGAGCACTTCGCTCAGCACGCCCGGGCGGATCTTGCAGGCGCAACCGGCGCCGTGGCTGAGCTGCGAGAGACGAATCGTCTTGGCCATGTTGGCTCCAAAGGTGCGCCCGGATGATGCGCAGGCGGCGCGCCGGGCGCCACACCGATCACGCGCGAGCCTCTCTTGCCCTCGGGGAACGCCGGCCCAACCCTGAAGCAAGATGCGTCTCGAGGACTACGCCCTCATCGGCGACACGCAGACGGCCGCGCTGGTGTCGCGCGAGGGCTCGGTCGACTGGCTGTGTCTGCCGCGCTTCGACTCAGCCGCTTGCTTCGCGGCGCTCCTGGGCACGCCCAAGCACGGCCGCTGGCTGATTACGCCGGCCGAGCCCGTGCGCCGGACGCATCGCCGCTACCTGCCCGACAGCCTGGTGCTGGAGACCTACTTCGAGACCGAGAACGGCATCGTACGCCTGGTCGACTGCATGCCGCCGCGCGACGGAACACCCGAGCTCGTGCGCAGGGTGGAGGGCCTGCGCGGCCGGGTGCCGATGCGCCTGGAGCTCGTCATCCGCTTCGACTACGGCAACATCGTGCCCTGGGTGCGCAGCGAGGGAGGGCGGCTGCACGCCATCGCCGGGCCGGATGCGCTGGTGCTCACCAGCGACATCGAGACCCGTGGCGAGAACATGACCACGGTCGCCGACTTCACTCTGAGCGAAGGCCAGAACGCCTGCTTCACGCTCGCGTGGTTCCCCTCGCACCGCAAGGCACCGCCCGCGCTCGACGGCAGCCAGAGCATTCGCGATACCGAATTGTTCTGGCGCGGCTGGGTGAAGCGCTGCAAATACGACGGCCCCTATCGCGACGCGGTGGTGCGCTCATTGATGGTGCTCAAGGCGCTCACCTACGCGCCCACGGGCGGCATCGTGGCCGCGCCGACGACGTCGTTGCCCGAGCAGCTGGGCGGCGTGCGCAACTGGGACTACCGCTTCTGCTGGCTCCGCGACGCGGCGTTCACGCTCAACAACTTGTATCTCGCCGGTTATCGCGAGGAGGCGCGCAGCTTCCGCGGCTGGCTGTTGCGCGCGGCCGCGGGCGATCCCGCGAAGCTGCAGGTGCTCTACGGCGTGTCCGGCGAGCGGCGCATCCCCGAGGCCCAGTGCCTCTGGCTGCCGGGCTACGAGGGCTCCAGGCCCGTGCGCGTGGGCAACGCCGCGGTGGACCAGTTGCAGCTCGACATCTACGGCGAGCTCCTCGACGCCATGCTCCAGTCGCGGCAGGCCGAGGGCTGCGAGGAGGACTTCGCCTGGCGCGTGGAGCGCGTGCTGCTCGATTTCCTCGGCGAGCACTGGCGCGACCCGGACGAGAGCATCTGGGAGGTCCGCGGCGAGCGGCGCGACTTCACGTACTCCAAGGTCATGGCCTGGGTGGCGTTCGATCGCGCCATCCGCTCGGCGGAGAAATTCGGGCTCGAGGGGCCGGTGCGCACCTGGCGCGAGAAGCGCGCGCGCATCATGCAGGAGGTGTTGGTGCGTGGCGTCGATCCGGCGCGCGGCTGCTTCGTGCAGAGCTTTGGCTCCGAGGCGCTCGACGCGAGCTTGCTGCGCATTCCGCTCGTGGGCTTCCTGCCGTGCGGCGACTCGCGCGTGCAGGCCACGATTCAGCTCGTGGAGCGGGAGCTGATGCGCGACGGCCTCGTGTTGCGTTACGCGACGCAATCCAAGAGCGACGACGGCCTGCCACCGGGTGAGGGCGCGTTCCTGGCGTGCTCGTTCTGGCTGGCGGACTGCTACGCGCGTCAGGGCCGCGTGGATCAGGCGCGCGAGCTGTTCGAGAGGCTCTTGTCGCTGCGCAATGACGTGGGCCTGCTCGCCGAGGAGTACGACTCGCGCGCAGGCCGGCAGGTCGGCAACTTCCCCCAGGCGTTCTCGCACCTGGCGCTGGTGAACACGGCGTTCAACCTGGCGGGCATGCGCGCGGGCTCGCGAGGCGAGGGCCGACCCGCGCGCGATGCGTCGCCGATCCTTCAGCCGCTCTAGAGCGTCTTGCCTTCGCCGCCGAGCAGCTTCTTCACCAGCGCCACGTAGCGCTCCATGGCCGCGTCCTTGGAGACGCCCTTGGTCCTGGTCCACGCGTCGAACTTGGCGCGGCCCTTGAGGTCGAGCATGCCCGGGCGGCTGCCGGACACGTCGCCCTCGGTGGCCTGCTTGAAGAGCGCGTACAGCTCGAGCAGCGTGTCGTTCGAAGGGCGCGCGGAGAGGGTCTTCACCTTCTCCTGCGCGCGGGCGAACTCGTCGGGATTGGCCATGCGCCGAGTCTACTTCGGCGGCGCGTCGCCGGGCGGATCGTCGCTGTGCAGATCCGCGTCGGCGCCCTCGCCACCGGGCGCGCCGTCCGCGCCGAGCGAGGTGATGCGATAGCCGTCGCGCGTGCTCGACGTGCGCTCGTAGAGGTACGCGTTGCCCCAGGCGTCGGTCGGCGCTCGCTTCAGCTCCTCGGCGAGCGCGGCGAGCGACTCGGGCAGCTTGTTGTGCCGCACGCGGTAGACGTCGAGCGCGTTGCCGATGGTCACCATGTCGATGCGTGTCCGCGCGATGTCCGCGTCGTGCTTGTTCTTCATGACGTTCCACGCGACCGCCGAGGCGATCATCCCCATCAGTACAATCACGACCATCATCTCGATCAGCGTGAACCCCCGCTGTCGTTTCGTCCGAGTGCTTCGCCGGCCCGTTGCCATCGTGACCTCCACGAGGCCGCGAAGTGCGCCAAACGCGGAATGCGTCCGTGCGCCGCGGCCTTGATTTGCATCCGCGGGGCCACGCGTTCCTTCGGCGGACCCTCGGCTGAAGATTTCGCGGCAGAAATCCCGTCCGGCGCACCCTCGGATGAAGATTTCGCCGCCGAAATCTCCTCCGGCGGACCCCCGGTTGAAGATTTCGCCGCCAAAATCTCCTCCGGCGCACCCTCGGATGAAGATTTCGCCGCCGAAATCTCCTCCGCGGACCCTCGGTTGAAGATTTCGCCGCCAAAATCTCCTCCGGCGGACCCTCGGT
>JAFEBB010000093.1 GCA_018266075.1 Deltaproteobacteria bacterium
CGCTCGGCTACAGTCACTCTCTGTCAACACCGCTTACCCGGACAGGCTCCTAGGGCGCGAGGATGATGCGCGGACCCTGCATCGCCTGCCGCAGCGGAATCAGCGTCATCTCCGCCTGGGCCTCGGCCTCGGTCATGCGGCGCACGGCGAGCTCGCCCGGCGTCTGCATGATGCGCTTGAGATCCTCGAGCAGCGCGAGCGAGAGGTCGCGCATCTGCGCGCCCGGGCCGCCCTCGGGAGGCTTGGTGCCGCTCTTCTCGGCGACGTACGCCTCGAACTTGAGCAGCGCGTCGCGCGTCTTCTGGGCGTCGTAGCTCTGGAGGAGCGGGGTGAGCGCGTCGCGCTTGAGCGTGAGCAGCCGCGGCGCTTCGACCTTCCCGAACTCTGGATGCGGCAAGCCGACCTCGCCCGGGCCGAACGCGCCGAGGAAGCCTTCGTCGAGCGCCTTGTGCTGGTAGGGCACGAGGTCGAGGAAGAGCGTGAAGGCATCCACGCCTTGCTTCACCGCGGCGATCTCTTCCTCGCCGAGCGGCGGGAACTTCTCGGGCGCGCCGATGAAGAGGAGCGGGAACGCGAGCCCTTCCCAGAAGTCATCCGGCGCGACGCCCGTGTACGCGGTGGCTGCGCTCAGCGTGACCACCAGCTCCACCAGCCGCGGCGCGCGCGCGAGCTGGGCCACGATGGGCTGGTTCGGATCCAGCCGCGACATGCCGCCCACCAGCTGCTGCTCGATCTGCTGCGCGACCTGAGGCGGGAGCTTGCTGCCCACGCGGCTGAGCGCATCGCGCACCTCGCGCGAGACGGCGTCCGGCTTCATGTCCCACGCGGCCTTGGCCTTGTTGGGATCGAGCACCAGGAACTGCAGCATCCCGGGGTCGAAGAGCTGCCGGTAGGCCTCGGCGTCGAGGCGGCGCTGCTGGCCCGCGCTGGGCGCGAAGCGGGCCTGGGCGAGCGCCTTGCGGATGTCGCCGGAGATGGTGTCGAGCAGCGCGAGGTTCGCCTTGCCCAGCGCCTCGAGGACCGCGCCGAGCGGCGAGAGCATGAGCAGCGCGTCGGGGAAGCCGACCATCGCCGTCTCGGGCGCATCGCGGTGCGGGAACCAGAAGCCGCCATCGCCCTCGGCCAGCCGCTCGCCGAACGCGGCAGCGAGCCCCAGCGCCACGGTCGCGTGCTCGGGCCGCCGCGGATCGAACGCGCCGCCCAGCAAGCGGGCGATGCCCTTCTCGGTGTCGGCCCAGCTGTCCTTGTAGAGGTCGACGGTCTTGCCGAGCACCTGGCTGAGCGTGGACTGGAGCTGTTGCAGCGCGGCGTTCAGGTGCGGCGGGATCGGACGAGGAGCCATGGGGCCGCAAACATACTCACGCCAGGCCTCGGTGTGCGCGTTGTTTTGGGCGGCGGGGCGAGTGACGGCCTGATGCGCGCGTCGGACACCGCAAGTAGGATGCGCGCGATGCCGTTCGAGCTGACAGGCCAGGTGAGGGCCACCGAGATTCTTCGCGGCGCGCTGGAGCGCGGCCAGGTCCACCACGCGTACCTGTTCGGCGGACCGGAGGGCGCCGGGAAGGAGCTGGCGGCGCTCCGGTTCGTGCAGGCGCTCAACTGCGAGAAGGCCCAGGGCGTCGCGTGCGGCACCTGCGGCGAGTGCAAGCGCATCGCGAACCACGGCCACCCCGACGTGAACTGGGTGATGCCCGAGCAGGAGCTGATCGCGCGCAAGCTCGCCGGCCGCACCGACTTCTCCGATGCACCCTCGCGCGACATCCGCGTGGCCCAGGTGCGAAAGCTGATCGAGCGGCTGGCGTTGAAGGCGCTCACCGCGCGGCGCAAGGCCGCCGTGCTGGTGCGCGCGGAGCGGATGAATCCCCAAGCGCAGAACGCGCTGCTCAAGACCCTCGAAGAGCCGCCGCCGGAGACCACGCTGATCCTCGTGACCTCCGCGCCCGACGCGCTCTTGCCCACCATTCGCTCGCGTTGCCTGCGCGTGCCGTTCGTGCCGCTGCCGCTGGAGCAGGTGGCAGCCGAGGTCGCGCTGCAGCGGAAGCTGCCCATGAGCACGGCCACCCTTTGCGCGCGACTGGCGCAGGGCTCGCTCTCGCGCGCGCTGGAGCTCGACGCCGACCGGCTCGCCGAGCGCGCCGAGCTCTTCCGCGACGTGGCCTCGCTCAAGCACGACGACGCCCGACCCGCGCTGGCTTTGGCGGAGCGGCTCTCGGAGCGGCCCGAGGCGGAGTGGGCGCTGGGCATGCTCGAGCTCTGGCTGCGCGATCAGCTCTTGCTCGCCGACGGCCTCGACGATGCGTCCATCGCGAACGTGGACCTGCGCGCGGATCTGGATCGCGCGGTCGCCAATCAGCAGAGCTCGCGGTTGTTGACGCGGCTGGACGCCGTCCACGCGGCGCAGGAGAACATCAAGAAGAACGGCTCGCCGCGCCTGCAGCTGGAGCGGCTCTTCCTGGAGTACCTGCCGTGACCGACGTGGAGCCGCTGCTCGCCGACATCGCGAAGGGCAAGGCGCTGCCCGTGTACCTCGTCGTGGGCGAGGAGTTCTTGGCGCGGAAGGCAGCCCAAGAGCTCGTCGACGCGCTCGTGCCCAAGAACATGCAGGGGCTGAACCTGACGGTGATGGACGCGCCCTCGCCGGTCGACGTCGCGCGCGATCTGGCCACGCTGCCCATGTTCCGCGGCGCGAAGGTCGTCTGGGCGCGCGAGCCGGAGTTCTTGCTGCCGAAGAAGGGCCGCGTCGACGCGCTGTCGAAGGCGCGCGAGGCCTGGCTCGCCAATCGCCGCAAGGACGCTGCGCGTCGCGTGCTCGGCATCGCCGCGCGTGCGGGCTGGACCGCGGCGCAGCTGGATCCCTCGGCGCCGGGCGGCGTCGGGCGCGAGGCGTGGAAGCAAGAGCTCGACATCGATCTCGCCGACGTGGACATGGCCTTCCTGGCCGATGTCGCGCGCTTCTGCAAAGAAGAGGGGCTGACCGCGCCCGAGGGCGACGCGTCGGTGCTCGAGGCGCTGCTCGCGCAGGGCTTGCCCAAGGGGCACGCGCTGGTGATCGAGGCCTCGGCCGTCGACGGCCGGAGCGGGCTCTACAAGAAGCTCGCGGAGCTCGGCGAGGTCGTGGAGCGCAAGGTGGAGCGCGAGCTGCGCAAGCTCGACATCCGCGACCAGGTGGCCGAGGCGCTCGCGCCCTTCAAGAAGCGCATGGGCAACGAAGCCCAGGACATGCTCAAGGCGCTCTGCGGCGGCAACATGCGGCTGCTCGCGAGCGAGGTGGAGAAGCTGGCGCTGTACGTCGGCGAGCGGCCCACCATCGAGCCCGACGACGTGAAGCTCCTCGTGCTCCGCGCGCGCGAAGAGGAGTTTCTGGAGCTCGCGAACGCCGTCCAATCGCGCGATGTGCGCGGCGCGCTGGCGTATGTCGACGAGGCGCTGGGGCAGGGGACGCACGGGCTGCAGATCGTCGGCGCGCTGGCGAGCATCCTGCGCCGGCTGATCGACGACAAGGAGCGCTACGCGCGCATGAAGCTCGCGAGTCGCCTGAACTACCGCGACTTCCAGGACGACGTGTACCCGGAGCTCTCGGACGACGCGAAGGCCACGGGCAAGAAGCCGCCGCATCCGTACGTCGCGTTCCTGGGGTTCCAGGCCCAGGCGCGGTTCTCCCGAGCCGAGCTCCTGGGGCTGCTGCGAGCCGTGGGCGAGTGCGACCTGGAGCTGAAGACCTCGGCGCCTCAACAGGTTGCGCTCGAGCGCGTGCTGCTCCGACTTCGCGCGGCCTGAAGCAGATCTGAATCTTCGATCCGTTTGCACACCACTGACGCACCGTGCGTTGGGAGGGCCGAAGCCCCGCTCGGCCCAATCTTGGCCAGCCGGGAATGACCCGGTTGGGGTGGGGCGCCCCTTTGGAAGTCGCGCAGAAACGTGTGCAGGATCACGGACTTTTTGGCTTGGCGTGGCGCATACCGAACCTGGGCGCCCGCATTTGCGGATTCGATGTGGGATGAGGTAGTAGGCCCGCACTTCTGAACACTGGGACGCGAGACCGGCGCGTCTTGGACCTGTGGAGGCAGCACATGCGTTGGCACGTGTCGATGGCAGCGGGGGCGCTCCTGGCGCTCGCTCTTTTGATCAGTGGCTGCGGATCTACGTGCGGCCCGGGCAACTGCAGCGGCTGTTGTGACGCCAGCGGCACCTGCCAGCAGCCGTCCGATGCGACGTGCGGCGTGCAAGGCGCGGCCTGCAACCAGTGCCTCGGCGCCCAGCACTGCCAGACCATCCTCGGCCAGTGCCTCTTCGGCGGCACCGGCGCGAACGGCAACAGCGGCAGCGGCACCAACAGCAACGGCAACGGCAGCAACGGCACCTCGTCGACCAACGGGACCAACACCAACTCGACGAACGGCACCTCGTCGACCAA
Organism: Deltaproteobacteria bacterium; assembly: GCA_018266075.1. Taxonomy (GTDB): domain Bacteria; phylum Myxococcota; class Myxococcia; order Myxococcales; family SZAS-1; genus SZAS-1. The sequence continues at coordinate 4,415 of JAFEBB010000093.1, forward strand.
CGGGACCAGCACCAACTCGACGAACGGCACCTCGTCGACCAACGGGACGAACACCAACGGCACCACGGGGAGCTGCTTGGCGTCTGGCAATACCTGCACCTCTTCGTCGCAGTGCTGCACCGGCTCGTGCGTGTCGGGCTACGACATCTGCTGCTACGCGAACGGCACCTATGGCCAGTACGCGTCCTACTGCTGCTCGGGATACGTGAACTCCAGCGGCTACTGCGAGGTGAACACCACCGGTGGTTCAACGGGCACCACCAGCACCACCTCGACGACCACCGGCACCACGGGCTCGACCGGCTCGACGGGCGCGTACTGCACCAACTCCGTGCAGTGCGGCGGCGACTACTACTGCGAGGGGAATGCCTGCACCTATATCGCTGGCTACAACTGCAGCCAGGGCGTGTGCGGCACCTCGACGGACTGCGGCTCGGGGTACTCCTGCGTGAGCAACTGCTGCGTGTACGGCAGCACCACGGGCACCACCACCGGGACGACGGGCACCACGGGCTCGTACTGCACGAACTCAGTGCAGTGCGGCGGCGACTACTACTGCTCGGCGAACAGCTGCGTGTACGAGCCGAGCTACAGCTGCAGCTCTGGCGTGTGCGGCACCTCGAGCGACTGCGGCTCGGGGTACAGCTGTGTGAGCAACTGCTGCGTGTATGGCAGCACCACCGGCTCGACGGGGACGACTGGGAGCTGCGGCGCGCAGGGCTCGTCGTGCACCTCGACCAGCCAGTGCTGCACGGGCACCTGCAATACGACCTATGACGTGTGCTGCTACGCCAACGGCCAGTACTCGCCGTATGCCGAGTACTGCTGCTCGGGCTACCTGGACTCGAGCGGCTACTGCGCGGCGAGCTCGACGACGGGGACGACCGGCTCGACGTCTTGCTCAAGCGGCATGAGCTGCACTTACAGCACTGACTGCGGAAGCGACTACTACTGCTCCAGCGGCTGCTGTGTGTACGAGTCCGGCTACTCGTGCAGCTACGGCGTCTGCACCAGCAGCAGCAACTGCGGCAGTGGATACTCGTGCAACACGAGCACGGACTGCTGCGTGTATGGCTCGACGACCACGGGCACCTCTGGGAGTACGTGCGGGTACTCCGGAAGCTACTGCGACTCCAGCGGCAGCTACTACTGCTGTTCCGGATACTCGTGCGACTACAGCAGCGGTACGTACGGGAACTGCTATAGCAACTCGACGACAGGTTCCACGACCGGTAGCTCGTGCACGCAGGGGGGGAATTACTGCACGCCAGGCGGGACGCCGTGCTGCAGCGGATATAGCTGCGTGTACTACTCGTCAGGCGCTTACTATTACTGCGGCTAATCAGTACGAGGGCCTATAGGATACGCCCCTCTCCCGTCGGGAGAGGGGCGTACTATTTTGTGGAGATCACTGCCACATCATTGCTTCACCCATGAAGTGATTGGCCCCATTGTCTACCTGAGTAATGACTTCGATTCGATCATCGCTTCGGTAAAATAGGCCGATGCAACTTGTTGTGCCTCCGCCGAGCCTGACCTGCGTGGTCCCGGCGTTGCCAAATGTCGTATCGAGCGAACCGGTGGGCAGAAATTTCGAGATCAAGCAAGCCTGCTGACTACTTCCAGTAGCGCCCATTGTGGCAACTAGGAAATCTCCATTCGGCATTCCAGCAATAGCCGTTGGCACGAATCCCTGGTTGCCCATTGGGCCAACGACAAGTCCTCCCGAGCCGAATTGTTGATCCAGCCCTCCATCGGAATTGACGAGCGTCAGCACCAGTTGGCCGGAACCAGCTCCGACGTTCATGCTGCCCGAAAGAATTACCCCAGTTCCAAGCCAGAGCGCTGGCCCGAGGGTACTGCCGCCACTCATGGGGATGGTCACCGTTCCGAACCCGTACGGGAGTTGCCCACTCGAACCGAGCTCCCACACCTTCCAAGAGGAGGGTGAACTAACCGCTCCTGCCGCCATCATCGTGCCAGGCTGCAAGCCGCCGAGAACACTCGGGGGCGGAAGGGTACTCGCAAGGACGGAGCCGCCAGTTCCAAACTGTGTGTCTACGCCCCCGTCCAACAAGAGCCCGACGAACGCGGCGCCACCGCCAGCGATTCCACCGACCACGAGATGCCCAGTTGTATTGGTGAGCGCCTGGGCGATCGTCGGTCCACCGCCCGCATCAAACTTGAAATGGGCAAAGAAGGCATTGGGTGAGTTCGAAGTCTGTCCAAGCGTCGAGATGCCTTGAACTTCGTACGAGTTGAGAGCCCCGCCAGGTGGGTCTCCAACGGCGATTGCGAACGTCGAAGGCGAGGTTGAAGCGATGTCCAGAGGAAACCCGCCATCAGGGAAATAGAACGTGTATCCCGGAGCTGTTGTACCGAAGTTCGGGTCGAGGCCTCCATTCGCCGCCAGCTTCAGGACAAATTGGCCGTTGGTAGAGGCACCTGCGACGATCACGTTGTCAGTAGGTTGGGGCAAGATCTTCGTTGGAATGAGCCCGACATTGCCTGGACCCGCGAAGAGCAGTGCCCCTTCGGCACCGAACGACAGGTCCAAAGTCCCAGAGTCGGGGAACTCGACCACTGCCTGTGCCGAGGCACTCACAAGTGGGTTCGCAGTACTCGTCGCCCTCACGTGGAACGTCCCCCCAACGCTTGGCGCCGCGTACAGGCCGCTCTGGGACACTGAGCCACCGGATGCTCCTTCATCCACGGTCCAGCTCACGCCAGCATCCGTGAGGGCGAGGAACTGCGCAGTTCCCAGCGTCTGGACGTTGGCGACCGGAGGAGCGACCTGCACAGAGACGGGCGGATACACCGTCACCGTCGCCGTCGCCTGGGTCGCCCCCGCATCATTCGCCGCGGTCAGCGTGTAGAGCGTCGTGCTCGTCGGGCTTACCTGAAACGACGTCCCGCTTGGATGCAGCCCGCCTGGATCCAGCGTGATCGCGCTCGCGTTCTCCGTAGTCCACGCCAGCGTCGCGATACCACCCTGGGTGATGGCCGTCGGCGTCGCGGTGAAGCTGTCTATGACCGGCTGCACCGCGCTGCCCGTCGAGCCGCCGCTGCTGGCCGCGCTCCCCGACGTGCTCGCGCTGGTTCCCGTGCTGCCGCTCGATGGACCCGAGGCTCCGGTCGACGCGCCCGTCGACGCCGCGCCCGTCGAGCTCGAGCTGGTCACCGCGCTGCCACTCGACGCACCCGTGCTTGAAGCGGAGGCCGAGCTCGAGGATCCGCTCGAACCGCTCGACGCCGAGCTTATCCCTGACGCGGCACCGCTCGAGCTGGCCTCAGTCCCGGACGAGCCCGTCGTCCCGCTCGCAGGGCCACCGTTCGAACCCGCGGACGCGCTCCCGCTGGACGCCCGTGCGAAGCAGATCAGCGCGCTCGGGTCGCAGAAGGCGCCGCTGGGGCAGTCTGCGTCGCTCTTGCAGCGCGGCGGATCAGTGGTGCACGCCAGCATCGACCCAACCACGAAAGCCACCGCGGCGACCCTGGAGTTCAAGGTTTCTCCTCCCGTTCCAGCTTGGGATGCTAGACCATTCCCGCCAAGCGCCGTCAGCCTTCACACATCCCCGCCGTCCCGTCGTTGTGGCGCACGGGCGCCACTTGCGACATCTTTCGCCGCCATGAGCCGCCCCATCCTCGTCACCGCCGCGCTGCCCTACGCCAACGGCGCCATCCACCTCGGCCACATGGTCGAGCACATCCAGACCGACATCTACGTCCGCTATCTGCGCTCCAGCGGCCGCGACGCCGTCTTCCTCTGCGCCGACGACACCCATGGCACGCCCATCGAAGTCGCCGCGCGCAAAGCGGGCGTCACGCCCGAGGCCTTCATCGGGCAGTGGCAGGAGCAGCACCAGCGCGACTTCCGCGACTTCGGAATCGATCACGCGTACTACGGCTCGACCAACTACCCGGAGAACAAGCAGTACGCCGACCTCATCTTCAAGCGCTTGACCGACGCGAAGCACATCGAGAAGCGGCAGGTCGAGCAGTACTACTGTGAAGTCGACAAGCGCTTCCTGCCGGATCGGTTCATCAAGGGCACGTGTCCGAACTGCAAGACGCCCGATCAGTACGGCGACGTGTGCGAGAGCTGCGGCAAGACCTACGCGCCGACGGATCTCATCAATCCCAAGTGTGCGTTGTGTGGAACGCCGCCGGTGCGCAAGTCGAGCGCACACTATTTTGTTAAGTTGTCCGACTTCACCGACTTCCTTAAGAAGTGGACCGACGCCGGCACGCTCGATCCCGCCGTGCGCAACTCGCTGCAGCCCTGGTTCGAGAAGGGCCTCGAGGATTGGGACGTCTCGCGCGATGGTCCGTACTTTGGATTCAAGATTCCGGGCGAGGACGATAAATACTATTACGTCTGGCTCGACGCGCCGATCGGCTACATCTCCACCACCGAGCGCTGGAACCGCGACATCCGCAAGAAGGGCGACGCGCTGGCCTTCTGGGCACCCGACGCCGAAGCCGACATCATCCACGTCATTGGCAAGGACATTGTGTATTTCCACACCCTGTTCTGGCCGGCGATGCTGAATGCCTCCAAGTTCAAGCTCCCGAAAAAAGTGATCGTGCACGGGATGCTCACCCTCAACGGCGCGAAGATGAGCAAGACGCGCGGCACGTTCATCAACGCGCGCCAGTATCTCGACGTGCTCGATCCGTCGTACCTGCGCTGGTTCTTCGCGGCCAACCTCGGCCCCGCGCCCGAGGACATCGACCTTTCGCTCGAGGAGTTCCGCAATCGTGTCAACGCGGAGCTGGTGAACAACCTCGGCAACCTCGCCAATCGCGCGCTTTCGATGATTGCCCGCGACTTCGGCGGCGTGCTGGCCGACGACCGAGAGCCGGTTCCCCTCGCCGAGGGCGACAAGGTCGCTGAGCTCGCCGTCCACGCGTTCGAGAACCTCGAGCTGCGCGGCGCGGTGAAGTCGATTGCTGAGATCGGCGCGTGGGCGAACAAGCACCTCGCGGATCGCGAGCCCTGGAAGAAGCTCAAGGGCAGCGCCGACGACAAGGCCGGCGCGCACCGCGACCTGAGCTTCGCGGTCGAGGTCTGCTATCGCCTGGCCGCGCTCATCGAGCCCATCGTGCCCGCCGTCGCGCAGAAGCTCTTTGATCAAATCGGCGCGCCGCGCTTGACGATTGCACAAATGCGAGACGCCAAAGGAGCGCTGCTGCCCAAGGGGCACAAGATCGGAACGCCGGCGCCGCTGATTCCGCGCCTCGACGCCAAGCAGGTCGACGCGCTCATCCAGCCCGTCGAGGCTGAGGCCAAGAAGCTCGAGCCGGCCAAGGCCGAAAAGAAGAAGACAGAGTCTGAGGGTCCGCCGGCAGAAATCACTATTGACGATTTTGTTAAGATCGATCTGCGCGTCGGCAAGGTGCTCGCCTGCAAGCGCGTGGAGAAGAGCGACAAGCTGCTCGAGTTCAGCGTCGATCTCGGCGAGCCGCAGCCGCGCACCATCGTCTCCGGGATTGCCAAGTACCACACGCCGGAGGAGCTGATTGGCAAGAGCGTGGCCGTCGTCGCGAACCTGGCGCCTCGGCTCTTCAAGGCCGTGAACCTCACCTCGCACGGGATGATCCTCTCGGCCGCTACGGGCAGCGGTGCGGTCGAGAAGTTGAAAGTCGTGCTCGTCGATCCCTCGATGCCGCCCGGCTCGCAGGTCCGCTAGTCGTGGCGACGTCGAAAGAGCGCCTCGAGTTCGTCTTTCGCCTCCTGGCCTCGGCTCAGGAGCGCGAGCGGCTCACCGGTGCCACAGAATTGATCGAGCTCGCGCATGAGCCGGAGCTGGCGACGGACGTGCGCCCGAAGGTGCTCGAGCTGCTCGCGAATGAAGAGCCGCAGCTCCGCGCCGCCGGCGTGCGTTGCCTCGCCGCGCTCGCGACCGGGACGGATCTCGTGCCGCTTCTCGAGAAGGCCGTCCGCGACACCGAGCCCGCAGTTCGGCGCGAGGCCGCGCGCGCGCTCGCGGGTCTCGAGGAGCGCGCCGCGATCCCCGCGCTCTCGGCCGGACTCAGCGATTCCGATGCACAGGTGCAGTTCGAAGCCGCGCTCGGTCTGGCCGCGCTGAATGATCGCTCGGGTGTGCAGATCCTGCTTGCTGGCGTCGATGACAAGGTGCGGCGCTTCTTCGCCCTCGGTGCGCTCGCGCGGCTCGGCGAGGAGCGCGCGCGTGAGCCGGCGCAGCGCATCCTGAGCAAGCGGCTATTCATGAGCGACTTCGAGCGCACCCAGGCGGCCGGCCTCTTGGCCAAGCTCGGCAGCGACGACGGCAAGGCGTATCTGCTCGATCGCATCCGACGTGCGCGCGCCGACGATCGCGGGCTCGCGATGGAGGTTTGCGGCGAGCTCAAGTTGAAAGACGCCGTCGCGCCGCTTCGCGAGGCGATGGCCGACAAGCGCGAGCTCTTTCGCGGCACGGCGGCGCGCTCGCTCGGGCTCTTGCGCGATGCCGACTCGACGACTGCGCTCGTGGCCATGGCCCGCAGCGCCGAAGAGGACTTCGAGGTCCGCTGCGACGCGATGGAGGGCCTGATGTTTCTGCGCACGCCCGATGCGCTCGCCGCGCTGCATGCGCTCTCGTCGTCGGGCGAGAGTGACGACGTCCGCGACGCCGCCAACGACGCGCTCTCTTGGCTTCAGCGCCACCCCGAGGGCGGCTCGTGAACCGGCTGGCCATCTTCGATCTCGACGGCACCCTCATCGACAGTCGCGAGGACATCGCGTCGTCGGCGAACGCCGCGCGCGCGTCGCTGGGGTTGACGCCACTGCCGGTCGACGTGGTCCAGGGCTACGTCGGCGAAGGCGCGCGGAATCTGATGCTCAAGGCGCTCGGAGCCGGGCATCAACATCGAATTGAAGATGGCCTCGCCGCGTTCTTTGCACACTACGGCGAACACCTGGTCGTTCGGACGCAGCCGTATCCCGGGATTGTGCATTTGCTCGAGGAGCTCGAGCCCACCGCGGTGATCCTCACGAACAAGCCGGGTCGCTTTGCGCGGCCGCTCTGCCAGGAGCTCGGCATCGACGGCCACTTCGAGATCATCTGGGGCGAGGGCGACTTCGCCGCGCGCAAGCCCGATCCACGCGGCGCGCTCGATCTTTGTGCGAAGTTCGGGGTCGCGCCCGCCGACGCGCGCTTCATCGGCGACTCGAAGACCGACGCCGCCACCGCGCGCAACGCGAAGATCCCGTTCGTTGGCGTGACCTGGGGCTTCGGTACTGTGGAACAAATGGCAGCCGAGGGCGGAACGAAGTTCGTGCACGACAGTGTCGAATTGCTTCGCGCCCTGAAGGATTGAAGATGCTCATCGACTCGCACTGCCACCTCGATCGCGACGACTACGGCACCGATCGCGAGGCGGTCATCGCCCGCGCGCGTGCGGCCGGGCTGGAGCGCGCCGTGCTCATCGGGCTCTGGCGTTCCAAGGGCAGCTTCGGCGATGCGCTCGCGCTGCGTGACTCGGATCCCGGGTTTTTTGCCGCGACGATTGGCATCCATCCGCACGAGGCCGCCGACGCGCCCGAGGAAGACTTCGCCACGCTGGAGAAGCTCGCGCACGATCCGCGCATCGTCGCCGTGGGCGAGACCGGGCTCGACTACCACTACGATCACTCGCCGCGCGACGTGCAGGTGAACGCGTTTCGCCGGCAGATTCGCGTGGCCAAGAGCGCGAAGAAACCGGTGGTGATCCACGTTCGCGAGGCGCACGCCGAGTGTCGCGAGATACTCGTGAGTGAAGAGGCCGACGCAGGCGGAATCATTCACTGCTTCACCGGTAACGCGGACGAAGCGAAGGGCTATCTCGAGCTCGGGTTCTACATTTCCGTCGCCGGTGTGGTGACCTTCAAGAATGCGGAGCCGCTGCGCGAAGCCGTGCGACAGGTGCCGCTGGATCGGTTGCTCGTCGAGACCGACAGCCCGTTCCTTGCGCCCATCCCCATGCGCGGCAAGCGCAACGAGCCCGCGCACGTGGCGCTGGTGGCCGCGAAGGTCGCCGAAGTGAAGGGCCTCAGCGTCGACGAGGTCTCGCGCGCGACGACCGAGAACGCCAAGCGCGCATTCAAGCTCTGATGGCTCGGGCCGCTACGCTGCGCCAGCCGACGGCGGCCGCACGTTCGCCTCGCGCAGCGCGACCTCGACGTCGAGATCCAGCGCCTGCTCGAGGATGAGGAAGTTCGGGTCGATGCGGAAGTCGCCGCTGGTCATGGCCAGCACGCTGTGCAGCGCGTCGCGACCCTTGGACTTGTCGAGCGCCGCGTTCACGATGCGGCCCTGCTCCAAATAGATCTCGCCCTTGTGGCCGTCGTCGCGCACGGTGAGCTGGCCCGAGCGCTTGATGCTGGCGAGCACGCGGAGCAGGTCGGCCAGCGAGAGCTCGTCGAGCGTGCCTTGAACGGGGCGGTGCGGCGCGCCGGCCTCGATGCGGTCGTCGAGGAGCTTCTTGCAGACCTCGGCGAGCTGCTCTTCGTCCACCGGCTTGAGCAGGATCCCGGAGACGCCGAGCTGCGTGGCGCGGTCGCGCAGGCTGGGCTCGTCGGCGTCGGCGAGGAGCAGCACCGGCAGGCCGGCGGTGAGCGGCTCGTTGCGCAGCTCGGAGGTCAGAACAAAGGCGTCGTCAGGCTGCAGCGACATCGCCGCGACGACGAGGTCCGCGTCGCCGACCGTCGCGTGCTGAAGCGCGAGCTCGCTGTTGCTCACGGCGGTCACCGACAAGCCAACCTGCGACAGCGCTCGGGTGAGGCCCACGCGCGCGGCCTCGTCGGGCTCGGCGAGCAGCACTTGATGACCTTCGGCGAGCAGCCGCTGGCGAAGAATTTCGCCGGTGCCCACCTGGCGAAGCAGCTCGAGCACCGCGGGATCGAAGAGCTTCCCCGACTGCGCCTGCAGCAAGCGCAGCGCGTCGCCCTTGGGCACCGGGCCGCCCACGAGGTTGTCCGGGTTGCCCACCAGGTCCTCGTAGCTGTCGACGGCCGAGAGGATGCGCGCGCCGAGCACGATGTCCTCGCCCTTGGCGGATTGGGGCAGGCCGGAGCCGTCGTAGGCCTCGAAGCTCTGCATGAGCATGGTCGACACCTGCGAGGGCAGGTGCACCGTCTCGAAGAGCTTGAGCGGCGACTTGAGGATCTTCTTGGCGTGGGCGCGCTGCTCGTCGGAGCTGGCCACGGAGAGCAGGGTGTAGTGCGTGTCGCCCTTGCCCAGCTCGTGAAGGTAGGCGGCGATGGTGAGGTAGTTCAGCTCGCGGTGCGACATGCCCAGCCGCGCGCCCACCGTGCGCGCCTGCTTGGCCACGCGGGCGGAGTGGCCCTTCTGCTTGCTCTGAAGCTCGAGCAGGCCCACCAGTACGTTGAGCGTCTCGATGTAGTCGTTGTCGCTCATCACCGACGCGCGCTGGATCGCGTCCATGGCGCGTCGCACGCTGGTGGGGGCGTTCGGATTGGAGATGCCGGTGACGGACTTGCCGCTCTCGGCCATCGACGCGACCGAGCTGGTGCTCCCGGGCCGCGCGCCCGAGTAGGTGCCCGGCGTCATGTTCAGGTCGTTCGTCGACGCCTGGCGCGTGCTCTCCGGCTTCTGCTGCTCGTAGGCCTGGCCGAGCTGGTTCAGGTCCTGCTTGTTCTGCGCGCTGGAGGCCTCAATCAACGCGAAGGCCGAAGGGTCGCCGTAATAGAACTTCTTGATCCCCGCCATCACTGAGCTGCGCAGGGAGATGAAGCTCACCACCGTCTCGGCGTGGGCCACCACCTTCAGCTCGGCGATGAGGTCCTCGTGCTGCGGCTCGGCCATCACCACCGAGAGGGCCTTGGAGCCCTCGTCGAACGCGATGGGGAGGATGCCGGCCTTCTCGGCCATGCGCACCGGCACGCGGTCGAGCACGTGCGGCTCGACTTTTACCTTCGCGAGCTTGTCGGCGGAGACGTAGCGGGTGTTGAACTCGGCGGCGAGAAAGCGCAGCAACGCCTGCTCGGAGATGAGCCGCAGCTCCACCAGGCAGTCGCCGATGCGCCCACCGACGCGCTTTTGCAGCTCGAGGGCCTGACTCAGTGCCGCGGGCGTGATGAGCCCCGCCTGAATCAGGCGCTCTCCGAGCAGGTTCGGATCACCCATGAATTCGCGGGCGCGGCGCAGGCCACGCCTCTCGCCGCGAGGATAGAGGTGGAAGGGGGGGCAGTCAAAAGCCGAGAACGCCCGCAGCTACAGGGCGAAACATCGACCTCACCGATCGGTCAGAGCTCACGCCCCAGCTGGGCAGCGTCGCGGGCGAGCTCGGCGTAGCCGGAGCGGTCGAGCGGGCCCCGCGCGGCGATCTCCAGGCGCGCGCAGAGTGTCTGGTAGCGGGCGCTCCGGGCGGCGTCGTCCTGGGCGAGGCGGTGGGCCACCTCGGCGTCGTCGGCGGCGGGCGAGAGGTGGGCGCGCTCGCGGGCGCGGGCGCGGAGGTCGCGCAGGAGCTCCTGGGCCAGGGTGGGCTCGGCACGGGCGCGGGCGTAGAGCCGCCCGAGCTGCACGGCGTAGTCGCGGCTGGTGCGCGGGCGCCCGGCCGCTTGCTCGCGCAGGGGCCCGAGGCGTCGAGCCGTCGAGGCGGCGAGGACCACGGCCAGCACCATCGCGGCCAGCGTCGCGGCGCCGTAGTACCGGCCCATGGCGAGCGCGGCCTCGCTGGGATCCTCACGGTGGTGGCGCTCGTCGAAGAGCACGGGACCGAGCGCGCCGAGGTTGGCCAGGAGCTGGGCGTTGTCGGCGAGGTCGAGCCGCGCGTTGGTGAGCACGTCGGGACCGGCGAAGGCGACCAGCCGGCCCTGGCCCAGGTCGACCGAGAGCATCACCGGGCTGTCGCCGGCGACGGCCAGGGGCACGGCGCGGCCCGGCTCGGCGTCGAAGCCGCGGCCCGAGCTCACCGCGAGCTGGCCCACGCCGGCGAGGAGCGGGTCGGGCACCGCCGGCTTGGCGGGGATGACGTCGAGGTCGTCGGGGCGCGCGGCGGAGTCGAGCAGCGAGCGCACGTCCTTGCCAATCTCGGCCAGGCCGATGTCCCGGTTCTTGAGGTGCAGCGCGGTGAAGACGGGGTCGAGCTCGCCGCGCACCGCGCCGCCCAGGCCGCGCTCGTGCTTGCCCAACACCACCAGCGTGCCGCCTTGCCGGACCCACGCCAGGATCGCGGCGCGCTCGGCCTCGCTCACGTCGGTCGCGTAGGGGAGCGCGGTGACGAGCACCTTCGCGTCTGCGGGCAGCTCGGTGAACGAGGTCTCCAGCGTGCGCGCTTGCCCGCGCGCCGACAGGTAGAGGAAGGCGGCCTCCAGCCCCTGCGGTCCGGCGTTGGTGACGGTGGGAACCGGCGACGGCGGCGCGGTCTTGCGGCTCTCGTTGCCGGCGAGGAGGGTGAGCGCGCCGAGGGCCACCAGCCCCACCACGAGCAGGAGCTGACGCTTGCGCTCCGCGCTCATGGCGCGCTCCCGAGTCGAGCGCGGAGCGCGGCCGCGTCTCTTCCGAATCGCTCGGCCGCAGCGACGTCGATGGCGCGCTCGCCGTAGATCGCGAGATCGAAGTCCGCCGCCAGTGCTTCGGCCTTCGACGCCAGCTCGGTATCGCGGGCGCGCGCAGCCAACGCCTTCGCGAGCTCGCGGTTGGTGGCCACGCCGCGGCGATCGGTGAAGCCGCGCTCCGCCGCCGCCGCGACGACCGCGCGCATCTGTGCACGCACCGCTTCGCGCGCTTCGCCTCGAGCCAGCGCCGCCTGCGCTGCGGACTCGAGCTCGGCCACGGTGGGCTCGCGGACGACGAACGCGGTGGGCACCACCCGTCGCGCATCGGGCGCCTGCGCGCGACGTCCACGCAGGACCCGCCGGCCGAGCACGAGCACCAGCAGGGCCACCGCGATGAGGAACACCGCGCGCGCGATGGTGGAGTAGCCGTACACCGAGCGCTGCTGGAGCAGCTCCTTGATGACGTCCCACAAGCGCTCCGCAAGCTTCCCGAGCGCCCACTCGCGCCCGCGCCGCTGCGAGAACTGGGGCCGGGAGAGGATCTCCTTGAGCGCGTCGGGTTGCAGCGTCGCCGGTTGAGCGTCAGGCCGCGCGGCCTGGCGACAGATTGCGCGCAGGGACTCCAGCACCCGGTCGATCTCCGGCTGGGTGGGCGCGTCGGAGAGGGCGTCGAGCGCGGCGTCGAGGGCGGGCAGGGCGCCGTGATCGTCACCGAGCGTCGGCGGCGGCAGGCGGAGCACGACGGCGCGCAGGGAAACCGGTGGCGCGGCCTCGGCGTCGGCGAGCGTGGCCCGACACTGGTCGACGTACGGCGTGGCGGCCAGCGCCAGCGCGAGGAGCGCGGCGTTCATGCGGCCTTGGCCAGCTCGGTCGCGGCGAGCTCCAGGTCGAGCCCTTCGCGGCGGATGCGGATGTCCAAGTAGAAGAGCGACACGGTCACCATGCCAAACGGCAGCACTGCCGTGGAGGCCAAGACCTCCACCGCCTCGAGCAGCAGTTGCGCAATTGGATTCGCGGTGGCACTTCCGCCCGCCAGGAGCACGAGCGAGCGGGGCGACGTCGCGACAAGCATCACCGCGTTGGTCGCAAGCCCAACCACAAGCAGCAGGAGCGAGCCGCGCACCTTCGGGTTGATCCACAACGATTCGATGTTGCGCCCACGCATGAGCGCGCTCGCGCGCGAGAGCGCGGCCCAACCCGAGAGTCTCTCGACCACGACGACGGAGGGAACCAACAGGTAGCGCAGCATGGCCACGAGGAAGAGCCCAGCCATGAGAAAGAGCGAGAGGGCGAGGCCCAGCGCGAGCAGCGCGGCCGCAACGTTGTCACCGGGGTGATGAGCAAGCTGGAGCACGCCGAGGATCACGGGAATCGCGCCCAAGAGCACAGTTCCGAGGATGACGGCGAGCTCCAACACCAGCGTGTACGTGAGCGCGACGAGCCGTGGGCGGAGCACTCGCCAGGTGCTGCCTGCATGAAGTGGTGCCCTGCCAAGGGACGTGGTGGCGTCGGTACTGACCGCGCCCACGCTGGCTTGCCAGAACGCGATCGAGAGCCCGAAAGCCGTCAGCGTGCTGCCGAGGGACCACAGGGTCGGGCCGACCACATCCTGGATCTGAGGTACGTCGGCGAGCGATCGAATTTGGAAAAAGATCGGTGCCTTGGCGTAAACCACGTACTCCCAAGCCTTGTTAACGATGTGTTCGATGAGTGCAAAGCTCAGCGAGAGCTTGAAGAGCTCCTTGAACTGGCTGCGGTAGACGGTGAGCGCGCGGTCCAACAGCTCGCCGGTTCCGAGGGGCCTGAGCGGGAGCTGCAAGGGGGCGGTCACGAAGAGAGAATGGCCCAGAGGCGGGCCGCTTGAGAAGCGGGCTCGCCGTCCCAGATGGCGCGCACCGCCGCGAGCCCGTGCGCGCCCGACTGCAGCGCGAGCTTCCCCGTGAGCAGGTTGATGCCGCCGAGCGCGAACGCCGCCGGCCCGCCGGGGACGAGCGCCTTGGCGAAGCCGTCGAGGCCGAGCGGCTGGCCGAACTTGCGCTTGCTGGGCGTGTCGAAGAGCGGGCCCAGGGTGACGAAGTCCGCGCCGCGCGCGCGCTCGACGGACTCGCGGCTGTGGCAGGAGACGCCGAGCAGCAGCTTTGGCGAGAAGGCGCGCACGTCGGCCGCGGAGAAGCTCGCCTCGCGCAGGTGAACGCCCTCGGCGCCCAGCGCGAGCGCGACGTCGAGCCGATCGTTGATCAAGAGCGGCGTTTTCCGCGCTCGACAGACCGGACGCAGCTCCTTGCCGAGCGCGAGCAGCTCGCGCGGATTGAGGTCGCGCTCGCGGAGCTGCACCGCGGCCGCGCCCTCGGGCACCGACGAGAGCGCGAGCTCGAGCGCGCGCGCCGGAGTGGGCTTCATGCGCGCGCGATCGGTGATCAGGTACAGCCTGAAATGCGGTGGCTGGTGGCTGGTGGCTGGTGGCTGGTTCACGGCCCGCCGAGGATACCCTTGGCCGGCTCGGCCCCGCTCGTAAGCCTTACGCGACGCCTTCGATCGCCAAGTAAGCCTTACGCGGCGCTCGGACCCGCTCGTAAGCCTTACGCGATGCGTTCCTCCGCGAAATAAGCCTTACAGAGCACTCGAAGCCGCTCGTAAGCCTTACGCGGAGCCGTCGTTCGCCGAATAAGGCTTACAGAGCGCCCGGAGCCGCTCGTAAGCCTTACGCGACGCCCCCGACCGCCAAATAAGCCTTACGCGGCGCTCGAAGCGGCTCGTAAGCCTTACAGAGCGCTCGAAGCGGCTCGTAAGCCTTACAGAGCGCTCGAATCCGCTCGTAAGCCTTACAGAGATCGAATCTCCGACTCAGAAGGCCTCGCCTGCCCAAATCGGGCAGCCCCCTGACCGGATCGGGCAGGGGGAATAGGCCGGAGCACGAAGTCTCGCGGGCTTGCGGGCTGGCCCGCTTCCTGCGACTCGCGGCCGTGGCCTACTTGATGAGCCCCGCCGTCGGGCTCGACGCCGACCCGTAGTCCTTCTTCGGCATGCGCCCGGCCAGGAACGCGCGCCGGCCCGCGTCGCACGCGAGCTTCATCGCGGTGGCCATCTGCACGGGGTCCTTCGCGAGCGCGATGCCCGTGTTGAGCAGCACGCCGTGGCAACCCAACTCCATGGCCACGGCCACATCGCTCGCCGTGCCCACGCCCGCGTCCACGATCACCGGCACCTTCACCGTCTCCAGGATCATGCGAATCGCGTGCGGATTCTGGATGCCCAGCCCCGAGCCAATCGGCGCGCCCAGCGGCATCACCGCCGCGCAGCCCGCATCCTCGAGCTTGCGCGCGGTGATCAGGTCGTCGCTCGTGTACGGCAGCACCGTGAACCCTTCCTTCACCAGCACGCGCGCGGCTTTCACCGTCTCTTCCACGTCGGGGTAGAGCGTCTTCTGGTCGCCCAGCACCTCGAGCTTCACGAACTCGGTCATGCCCAGCTCGCGCGCGAGCCGACACGTGCGGATCGCGTCGTCGGCCGTGTAGCAGCCCGCGGTGTTGGGCAGCAGCTTCATGCCCTCCGGAATCCACGAGAGCAGGCTGTCCGCGCCGGTGGCCTTGAGATCCAGCCGCCGCACGGCCACCGTCACCACCTGCGAGCCCGAGGCCTGCAGGGCCGCCTTCATGGTCGCAAAGTCGGCGTACTTGCCCGTGCCCGTGAACAGGCGCGAGCCGAAGCTGTGGGGCCCGAGGCGGAGGTCGTCGCTCATGCGCGGCTGATTACCGCCGCGCGCGCGCGTGTGCAACGCAGCTTCTACGGGTACGTGAACGTGGTGATGGTCGTGCCCGAGCCCGCGCCGCCGTTGTCCGCGGGCGCCGGCGTGCTGCTGCCGGGCGTGCCGAAGCCCATGCAGTAGGTGTCGGTCTGGCCGTTGTGCCGAACGATCACCTCGTAGGGGATCTGCGCC
Organism: Deltaproteobacteria bacterium; assembly: GCA_018266075.1. GTDB lineage: Bacteria > Myxococcota > Myxococcia > Myxococcales > SZAS-1 > SZAS-1. Next base: position 19,855 of record JAFEBB010000093.1, read on the forward strand.
GCGTTGGTGCAGTTGCTCCAGTCGTCCACGCGCACGGTGTACGTGCCCGAGGGCGGCGCGAGGCCACCGTCGATCGGCGGGTAGATCACGTTCTCCGCCCAGACGTTGGTCTGGCTGCAGCCCGCATTGGCGTCGAGGTCCAACGAGCCGAAGCAGGTCCGGTTGCCGTAGAAGACCTCACAGCCGCCGGGCTCGATGACGTGAAGATCGAGATCCGTGAACGTGTCGAAGCGCAGCGTCACCTGGATGGGCCCGTTGCCGCCGTTGAGCACGCAGCTGCCGGCCACGCAGTGGAAGCCGCCGGGGCAGTCGGGGTTGCACACGCCGCCGGAGATGCCGCCGTCGAAGACGCAGCTGAAGCCGCCCGTCGTCCCGCCCGAGCCGCCGTTGCTGCCGCTGGTGCCGCCGCCCGTGGTCTGGCCGCCGAGCGCGCAGCAGTCGGTGGCCGGGTCGGCGTCCCAGCCGGGCGCGCACGGGCCGTACGCCGCCGAGCCGTGCAGGCAGCTGTTGGCCGTGTTCACGCAGCAGCCGTTGAAGCAGCTCTGTGAGCCGCCGCAGTCGTTGTCGTAGCTGCAGCTCTGGCCGGAGCTGCAGCTCTGACCCGTCGAGCCCGACGAGCTCCCGCTGCTGCCGTTGGTGCCGGCCGTGGTGCTCGCGGTGGTCGACGACGTGCCGCTCGAGCCCGAGCCGCCGTTGCTCGCCGTCGTCCCGTTGGAGCCCGACGCGCTTCCGTCCGAGCCCGAGCCGCCGCTGGTGATGCCCGCGGTGCTGCCCGGCAGCTCGCACTGGCCGATGGCCACCGCGCACGTCGCGGCGCCGATGCAAGGCACGCACGTCTTCCCGTTCAGGCCGCAGTTCTGGTTCGAAGGCGGCTGGCATGTGCCGTTCGCGTCACAGCAGCCGCTGGCGCAGTTGCTCGCGTTGCAGCTCTTTCCGCAGCCCTGGGACGCGATCGAGACGCCAACCGCAAGGGCGATCACCGCGACGGTCGCGAGCGCTCTCTGCCACATCATGGGTTCAGCCTCCGCGCCTGCTGCGCGCGACCACCGGCCAAAGGGCCATCCTGCCAAAAACGACAATGCGTGTCGCCTTCAACGAGGAGCCTGGGGAAGCTGGTGCAAAAATTCTTGGAGCTTGGGCACGAGCACATGGAGGGCGAAGAGCCCGAAGCCATCGATGGACGCGTGGGCGATGACCGCAGGCCAGAGCGAGCGCCGCCACACCACCAGCGCGCCGAGCGCCAGGCCCGCGCCCGTGGTCTGGAAGATGCCGTAGCCGCCCTGGTAGCCGTGGAGCAGTCCGAACAGCGTCGCGCTCCCGGCCACGGCGATGGCCTGCTGCTGAAGGGGCTGGAGCTTCCTGGACGCCAGCGCCTCGCGCAGTCGGCCCAGCACGAAGCCGCGGAAGATGAGCTCCTCGTAGAGCCCCACCACCATCGCCAGCGGGAAGACCAGCGCCAGCGGCGTCTTGGAGAAGAGCTCGAGGATGGGCCCGCGATCGTGGAGCAGGTCGTTCACCGAGGTGCGCGTGGCCGCGAGATAGAAGAGGCCCAGCGTGCTCGAGCAGGCGTAGGCAAGGATGAAGCCGATGGCGCCGAAGCCCAGCGCCTGCTTCGGCGGGATCGGATTCAGCGAGAGCGTCGCGCGCGGGTCCGGGTCGCGCCGCACCCAGAGCGCCACGCCGCCCAGCCCCACCACCAGCGCCGCGCCCACATGCACCAGCAGCTGCGTGGCGCTGGAGAGGCTCGTCAGGCGGCCGAGGAAGGCGTCGGAGTCGAGCACCGCCAGCACGCCGGCGAAGACCAGGTAGAAGCCTGCCAGCTCGGCCAGCAAGCGCACGGGCGGTCGGGTCGAGGCAGGCACGAGCGGAGTGTATCCGCCCGCGACGCAGTGCGTGGTCGGTCGCTCGCACGAGGTCCGGCCTGCGCTTGGTGCCGGCAGCCGATTTCCGCTATACCGCGCCGCGAATGGCCGCCACCCCGAGCGCCAGCCTCCGCAAAGCCCTCGCGGTCCTTCCGCAGGATCTGAAGCCGCTCGAGGCCCTCGAGCTGCTCGACGTGGAGGCCTTGCGGCTCATCCTCCAGGGCACCTCGGTCGTCGACTGGCAGCGGCTCGCCTTCCGAGACCGCGAGCAGGTGGACCGCTTCCTGCGGCTCTGCTGCTTCGACCCGGACTCGGCCACCGACCAGGCGTGGATGCGCGGCATCGTCCGCGACGCCGTCAGCTACCTGCGCGACACCTTCCGCTACCGCGTGGCCGACGCCGTGGCCAACCCCACCGAGCTGCACGATCTCTTCCTGTTCGCGAGCGGGGTGAAGGAGCCGCGCTACCGGAAGATCGCGTGCATCGTCCTCAAGGTGTGCCACGTCATCCACCACATCGAGGGCCGCGACCTCTTCCACCGCCTGCCCCTCGCCGAAGAGGCGTTCGGCGAGATGGCCGAGGAGCGGGTGATGGACGTGTGCCGGCAGATGATGGACGCCGGCTTCCCCATCCTCGAGGCCAGTAGCTCCGCCAAGAGCCGCACCTCGCTGATAACCAAACTGTTACAGAAGAAGGAGACGCTGGCCGCCCAGATCTACGACCGCACCCGCTTCCGGGTGGTCACGCGCACCCGCGATGAGCTGGTGCCGGTGCTGCACTGCCTCACCCAGCGGCTCTTCCCCTTCAACCTGGTGGTCCCCGGCCAGACCGACAACTCGCTCGTGGACTTCCGCGAGGTCTGCGACGGAACGCCCGCGTGGCGGCCGTTCCTGCAGGAGCTGCAGTCGTTCCTGGACCCAGCCCCGGACAAGGCGAAGAAGCCCAAGCGCCCCAAGACGCAGAGCGGGCGCAACGAGTTCTCCGGCGCCACCTACCGGGTGCTGAACTTCGTGGTGGACCTGCCGCTGCGCATCGAAGAGCGGCTCATCTCGCCCGAGGTCTCGCGGGCCACGCGCGCGCGCACCGTGTTCTGCCTGGTGGAGATCCAGATCGTCGACACCGAGACCGCGCGCATGAACGACGAGGGCGAGAACAACCACGAGCGCTACAAGCACCGCCAGCGCCTGCGCGTGCTGCGGCGGCTCTCGCGCGGGCTGGTGGTGCCCAAGCGCGGCGAGGGCGCCAAGAAGCCCTGAAGTCCCGCTCCATTGACGAATTCACACCGGCGCCACGCAGGCGTCACGGCGGCGTGTCAGCCTCTCCGGGTTCGGCCGGGAGTGCTCCGCATGGCGAGTTGGCTCGAGCTCGGGTTGGGGTTGCTCGCGGTGGGCGGGCTGTGGGGCCTGGCCATGTGGCTGGCCTCCGACGAGCCGCGCGGCGACGCCAAGGCCCAGGCCCGCGCCGACGCGCTCTCCCGCGACATCGAGAGCACGCTCGTGGCGCTCCACGAGAAGCGCTGAGTCTTCTTTACTCGATGTGTTCGACCTGAGCGGCGCGGCCCCGAAGGGCCGCGCCCGCTGCTCGGCTACTGGCAGGTGCCCGAGGTGCAGGTCAGGCCCGGACGGCAGTCGCCCGAGCCCGAGCAGCCGATGGTGCTTCCGCAGTCGTTGGCCACGCCGCCCAACATTCCGGTCACCGAGAGCGCGGTGTTGCTGCCCGGGTTCGTGGCGGTGATGGTGTGGTTGCCCAGCGACGAGTTCTCGGTCAGGTCCACCTGGTTGGCGTTGGTGCCGTCGACGCTGGCGGCGATGTGGAAGCCTGCCACGCCGTTGATCGCCGAGGCGATGATCGTGGCCACGGCGTTTTGATCCGCTGCGCCAGTGATGTCGACCTTCACGTTGGTGCCCGTGGAGCCCGTCAGCCAGAGCTGGAACGTCTTGGCGGAGCTGATGCCATCGTTGAGCACGAAGGTGTCGCCGTCGAACTTGCTCAGGTTGAAGCCCGCGCTGGGCACGGTGATGGTGCCGGTGGCCGGGGCAGGCGTGAGCGGCGCGGCCGCGCAGGTGGTGCTTGGGCAGGTGCCGCAGGTGTTGGTGTTCTTGTCGTCGCACTGCTCGCTGCCCGCCACGATGCCGTCGCCGCAGGCTGCCGCGCTGCAGGTGCTCGGCGCCGAGCCGGTGCAGGTCCAGCCCGCCTCCACCGCGCAGGTGCTGGAGCAGCCGTCGCCGTTGGTGGTGTTGTGGTCGTCGCAGGCCTCGGTGCCGGCCTTGATGCCGTCGCCGCAGGTGGTGCTGCAGACGCTCGGCGCCGAGCCGGTGCAGGTGTAGCCCGTCTCCA